>JAYVDU010000001.1:0-2184 GCA_043749245.1 Bacteroidota bacterium
TCATGTCTTTCATCGGACAAGCAGGTGTGGTTAATACAACGGTGAAGGCAACATTCTTTCCTTCTACTACTACATCTTTAATCATTCCAAGAGTTACTAGATCTTTTTTAAGATCCGGATCGTCTACGTATTTCAGAGCGTCTATAACGCTATCGATTGTTATTTCCATTTGGTTTTTGTTTTTTCACCACCGAGGCACAGAGGCCACAGGAGTTTTGATTTGGTTTATTTTTTCACCACAGAGAAAAGGAGTTCCCAGAGGTTTTATATTATTTGCACTGTTCTCTTTAACTTAACTAAATCTTCTCAATGTTCTTAGTGTCTCTGTGGTGAGCCTTAAATCTGCTTAGCCATATTCAATAAATCTCCTTCTTCAAAATCTCGTCCCATTAATTGCAAGCCTATAGGTAATCCATTACTATGTACTCCGTTAGGTATTGATATTGCGGGGCAACCAACGATATTAGCTTGAACCGTAAAAATATCTTCTAAATACATTTTAATTGGGTCCTGGCTATTTTTTCCAAATTCAAAAGCAGTACCAGGCGTTGAAGGCGTTACTATAAAATCATATTGAGATAAAATCTCTCGTGTTTTTTGTCTGATTTTATTTCGCACTTTTTGTGCTTTACTATAATATGCATCATAGTATCCTGAACTTAATACAAACGTACCTAACATGATACGACGCTTTACTTCTTTACCAAATCCTTCGCTGCGTGTTTTTTTATACATGCTTTCTAAATCCGTTGCATTGGGGCTTCTGTAGCCGAAATGCACACCATCAAAACGAGATAAGTTAGACGACGCTTCTGCTGTTGTTAATACATAATACGTTGGCACTAAAAAATCTAAATACGGAAAATCAACCGCACTTACCTGGTGTCCGTTAGCCTTCATTTTTTCTAAAGATGATAGCGTATGTGCTTTTACTTCAGGATCTAATCCATTAGCTTCAACACATTCTTTTAAATAAGCAATTTTGTATGATTTTTTTTCGTTCAAATCAGTCACATAAGAACCAACCGGCTTTTGAGAAGCTGTTGTATCATACTCATCTTTGCCTGCCATTATTTCTAATAACAAAGCAGCATCTTCTACTGATTTTGTAATAGGTCCGATTTGATCGAACGACGAGCCATACGCTACTAAGCCCCAACGAGATACTCTTCCGTAAGTTGGTTTCAATCCAATGGTGCCCGTAAATGCAGCGGGTTGGCGAATACTTCCTCCTGTATCTGAACCTAATGCTACATGGCATAAGTTAGCGGCAACAGCTGCTGCTGATCCTCCTGAAGAACCACCAGGAACCATTTTTTCGTTGATAGGATTTAATACATTTCCGTAGGCAGAATTTTCGTTACTACCTCCCATCGCAAATTCATCGCAATTTAAACGACCAATAATAATCGCATCTTGAGCCAATAAACGCTCAACAACGGTTGATGAGTATAACGATTCAAAGCCTTCTAATATTTTTGATGAACACGATACTTTATGTCCTTTGTAACAAATATTATCTTTAATTCCAATAACAACACCTGCTAATTTGCCAATGGAAACGGAGGATGAGGCTCTCGAAGTCGCAATTTTCGCATCCACTAATTTCGCTTGCTCTAAGGCAGACTGTGTAAATACTTCTAAAAAAGCATTCAAGTGTTTCTTAGATTCGATGGCAAGTATTGATTCTTCTACTAATTGCGCGCAGGTTGTTTTTCCGGCAAGCAAATCAGTTTGTAAGTTTTTAATGGTTGTAAATGTGTACACAGTTATGATGTTAAATAATAAAAGCGTCAATCATACAGAAAGACGCTTTTGGATTAGTTTATTTTTTTTAAAGACATCTTTTTAAAAATAACTTATCAAGGCGGACAAAAAACTAAAACCAGAGTTTGCTAATTGTAATTAAGGATTTTAATTTTGTCGTCAACGAAGAGAGTGTTTTTTAAAACTGTCCTGAACTATTTTTTTTCTACGTCTGTAGACTCTGAAGCGTTACCGTCTTTAGCATCCTTAAATTCTTTAATTCCTTTACCTAAACCTTTCATTAACTCAGGGATTTTTTTTCCACCAAATAATACTAAAACGATAACTAAAATGATAATGATTTCTGGGGCTCCAAGTCCGCCTAACATTCCTAAGATTAATACTTGTGTCATTGTGTAATTTTTAGACTACAAATAT
>JAYVDU010000002.1:0-7475 GCA_043749245.1 Bacteroidota bacterium
TTTTTTTCCTTGACGAAAAAAAGTAACAGGGGAAATAAGCAGTGCTTATTTGAGCCAGCAAGCGCGTGGAGTCAAGCCAAAACGCCAAATCCATTTTTCGTCGCACAAAATGCCTTCGCTTAACCTCCCGAAAAACTAGGATTTCACACCGTTTTGGCAAAACCCACCGCACACTTACCAATGTGAATATTAGTTTGCTAAAAATAGATATAACCTTTGTAGGTTATTGATTTTATTAAAAATTTAATAAAATGAGCGAAACCTATTTATTTCTATTGGAAATTTTAATGTTTATAATCGGTACAATAATTACGATTTATTTATTTAGAGATTATACCAAATGATGTAGCTTAAATTATAAATTATTAATTTATTTCCGTTTTAATAAATCAATCACCAATTCAGTAGGCCTGCCAATAATGGCTTTGTATCCATCAATCACAATGGGACGTTCTATTAAAATAGGATTTTCAATAAGAAGCTCAATCCACTCTTCGTTGGTAAATGTTTTGTTTTTAAATTTCTCAATATAAATTGCTTCTTTTTTGCGAACGATATCAACCGCTTTTAGTCCTAGTTTTGATAAAATAGTTTTTAATTCTTTTTTAGTAGGAATGGTTTTTAAATATTCTACAATTTCTATGTCACAACTTTCTTTTTGGAGTAAGCTCAATACCTCTCTAGACTTGCTACAACGTGGATTATGTAAAATAGTTATTTTTTTCATTTTCATGTTTTTTATAATGGAACGCTGATGAAACAGATTATTATGATTTGTATGATTTTTTAAATATCACCCTTTGTCTTTTATCTTTTTAAATCATAATAATCTTCGTTATCCTCATTCTATTTTTATTTTCGTTTCCCTTGACTCATTAAATACGTCTTAATCAACTCGTCGATGTTGCCATTTAATACACCTTCAGCATCTGTTAATTTAAATTCGGTACGATGATCGTTTACCATCTTATATGGATGTAACACATAACTGCGTACCTGAGAGCCCCACTCTATTTTCATTTTTCCTTCTTCGATAACATCACGTGCTTCATTTTGTTTTCGCATTTCAATTTCATATAACTGAGAACGTAACATCTGCATAGCAATTGTTCTGTTTCCAAGCTGAGAACGATCTACTTGACAAACAACTACTATACCTGTTGGCTTATGGGTAATTTGAACTTTCGATTCCACTTTATTTACGTTTTGCCCCCCTGCTCCTCCGCTTCGCGATGTATGAATTTCAATATCATTTGGATGAATATTAATTTCAATCGTATCATCCACAACTGGATAAACATATACAGAGGCAAAAGAAGTATGGCGCTTTCCATTAGAGTCGAACGGACTAATCCTTACTAAACGATGCACTCCATTTTCTCCTTTTAATTTTCCATACGCATAATCTCCATCTATTTGTATAGAAACGGATTTAACACCTGCAACATCTCCATCTGTTCTGTCAAGTTCTTTTAATTTAAAATGATGTTTTTCTGCCCACATCATATACATACGTTCCAACATACTAGCCCAGTCACAGCTTTCTGTACCACCAGCTCCAGCATTGATTTGAAGAACGCAACTCAAAGCATCATCTGGTGAATTAAGCATGTTTTTAAATTCGACTTCTTCAAGTATACTTAAAGCATTATCATATTGCTCAACGGCATCTTTTTCTTCAGCATCACCACTTTTGTAAAATTCATACATGGTGTTTAAGTCGTCAATAGCGGACGTTAGCACATCGTAGCTCGTTACCCACGATTTACGTTTTTTAACTTCTACTAATAATATTTCTGCTTTTTTAGAGTCGTTCCAAAAATTTGGATCTAAGGTTTTTTCTTCGAGTTCCTGTAACTCGTGCTTTTTCTTATCATAGTCAAAGAAACCCCTTCAGAGCGGTATATCGTTCGTGAAGGTCTTTAAGTTGGTCGGTTGTAAACATAGCGCTAAAGTAATATTATTTAGCCATTTTAGAAAGAGTTTTTAAGTCGTCGATAGAAATCCCAAAATTATGTGGTATGTTTAAAACAAATTTACCATTTGAAGATAAAAAAAACATATGATAATAATCATTTGAATTATAATTCCCTGGTAATAAAATAGCACAGACTATATTTGTTTTTTTTAAAAGAATAGCATTTTCCCATTCTTCGTTAGTTACAATTTTATAATTAAACAAATAATATTTACTCAAATTTTCAATTTCCACACTTTTATCCAAATCTTCCTTTTTAATAAAAAGAACTGATTCCTTTACTTTAGCTAAATTTACTTCAGATTCATAAAAATTATGACCTAAAATATCATAGCTTCCTCTTCTTTCTGGATGTTTTTCAAATAATTCAAAAATAAAATCAAATTGCTTTAAAGTATATACGATTCCACCCAAACTTTCTGTAACAGGAAGGCGGCAAGAAAAAAGCAAATTTTGTTGTTCACTCATATATAAATTTATTGTCGAACATTTCAATTCTATTTTACGTGAAGAAATTAAAGTTGGAGAGTAATCTTTTTTATAATCATATTTCCCAAAATTAACTTCGGATTTTAAAGGCTTATTGGAAGATGTTCCTTGAGAACCATTTTCTCTAAACTTAATTATTGCATATTTATTAGTATTTTGATTTATTGTTCCTACCATATCTTCATAGGTTTTAAAATGAATTTCTTTATTATATGTCCAAAACCCAGTAAAGGCTTTTTTATAATTTTCAACAAATTCATTATAATGCTTGGTATATTCTTCTATATCTTCTGTTTTACCTTTTTCTTTCAATTTTTCAATATATTCAGTATTAATGGAAGGTATTTCAACCAATAGAGGTCTTTCTTTTATCATTTGTAATTTTTCTGCTATGGAAGTTTTTTCATCAGCAAAGCTAAATGAGACAGTGAATAAGAAAATAATTGAATATAAAATGGAATTTTTCATAGTTAAATATTATTGTTTTTTGAGCTTATAATAAAATCTAAAAAAATATAAATCAATTACAAGAAATAAATTATTACTTCAATTGACATTTTGTACCTGACTAAACAAACCTTTTAATAGCGTTATGTCGTTTGTGAAGGTCATTAATTTGGTCTCTTGTAAAAATAAGGCAAATTTATACTATTTTTTATGGCTATTGTAACTATTTAGTGTTTTTTATTTTCTTTTGCCTGACAATTCCTTCATTAAATTTTAACATAGCAATAAAATTAAAAAAAAGCATTTAACTAAAGCGTATTGCTTTGATAGGTGTAATTTTATTTAAGATCAAAGTAGGTAAAAACATCATTAACAAACAAGTTACAGCTGTTCCCACATTAATTAATATAATATGCATAAGCGATAAATTTACGGGCACAAAATCTAAATAATAGGTTTCTGGATTTAACGTTGCAAACTGAAACTGTAATTGCAGCCAACATAACCCTACACCTATCATATTCCCTATCAATAGGCCTTTTAACAACAATTGAATAGAAACATAAAAAAAAATCTGTCGTACATTGGCATTCGCTAAGCCTAACGCTTTTAATATCCCAACCATATTAGTTCGTTCTAAAATCAATATTAACAACGCTGAAATCATATTGATAGCTGCTACGAGTACCATTAAGGTGATGATGATGATCGCATTGACATCTATCATTTCTAACCAACTAAAAATAGAGCTCTGTATTTGTTTTACGGAAGCCACTGTATAATCATATCCAACAACATCATTTAATTTTTCTAAGGAAGTTTCTAATTGCTCAAAATCGTCTAAATAAACCTCGTAACCCGCTACCTGATTGGGTTGCCAATAATTAAGGTTTTGAATTTGTTTTAGATCAACGAACACTAAATTTTTATCAAAATCAGAAAAACCTGTATTGAAAATTCCCTTAACGTAAAATACGCGCGATCTAAATTCATAATCCACATAATTTTCGCCGCTCATGGTTGTATCTGCTAACTTTTTTTTAGTTAAAAAATAAACGGATAATTTTTGATTCAATTTTATATTCAATTTAGTGGCTAAGGCTTTAGAAACCACAATATCATTGCTTGCAGATGATGTATTAAATGCTATTACAGAGCCTTCCGTGATATATGGTTTTAAATAACTCCAATCAAAACTATCAGAAACACCTTTTAAAACAATGCCTTCATTTTCGGTTTTTGTTTTTAAAATGCCATTTTTAGTGGCAAAAGGTTGAATATGTTTTACATTATCTGTAGATGATATTTTTTGTAAAAAACTATCTTCAAACGTAATCGGGTTTGGTTCGTCAGATTTGTTTTGATTGTAATCACTAATTTGAAGGTGTGAATTAAAGGTAATAATCTTATGTGTAATTTGTTGCTGAAACCCTGTCACAACAGCCATGGTGATAATCATAACAGCTACTCCTAAGGCTATACCAGTAATACCAATCTTAACAATAGGGCTCGACATGTTTTTTTTTGTCTCGCCTTTATTTAAGATTTTATGAGCTATGTAATTCGAAAACTTCAAACGTAATTATTAAACTAATATATATGATTTTAGTAAAGAGTGTATGTGTATATTTACATGGTAAATCTAAACTATTATATGCGATTTTATATTTTTTTATACCTATTTTTTTTAACCTTTTATACTGCATTCTCGCAAATAGCTAGTCAGGCTTATACAAGCATAACAACTGGCGCGCAACAAACGGCAGAGTATTTACCAAAACTTAAAAACAAAAAAGTAGCCATTGTAACTAACGCTTCTGGTATTATTGGTAACAGCCATTTAGTAGATACACTTTTGAAACACCATATTCATATTGTCAAAATTTTTGGACCGGAGCATGGCTTCAGAGGCACAGCTGATGCTGGAGAGAAGGTGAAGTCTGGTAAAGATGCGAAAACAAATATCACAGTTGTATCTTTATATGGCTCTCATAAAAAACCAACAAAGGAAGATCTAAAAGGCATTGATATTGTGGTTTACGACATACAAGATGTAGGAGTTCGCTTTTATACTTACATCTCTACAATGACCTATGTTATGGAGGCCTGTGCCGAAAACAATAAAGAACTACTTATTTTAGACAGACCAAATCCCAATGGATTTTACATTGATGGACCAGTTATGACTGATGCCTATAAATCATTTTTAGGCTTACATAATGTTCCAATTGTTTATGGAATGACTTGCGGAGAATACGCTCAAATGGTTAATGGCGAAGGTTGGTTAAAAAATAAGGTGAAATGTAGCTTAACTATTATCCCACTTAAAAATTATGATAGAACAAAATTTGTATCTGGCCTGCCAATAAAGCCATCGCCTAATTTACCAAATGATACGGCTATTTTATTATACCCCTCTTTAGGCTTATTTGAAGGAACAATTATGAGTTTAGGTAGAGGAACTGCTAATCCATTTCAAGTATTAGGGAATCCTTATGCCGATTCTACATTTTTCACTTACAAATTCACACCTACTTCTACTACTATTACAAAAAAACCAAAATACCAAGATACCCTCTGTTATGGTGTTAATGCTAAATTACAAGTAAGTACGTTATTAAAACGAAATACCATTAACTTAACTTTACTAAACGAATTTTACATTCATAGTAAAAATCAACAAGCACAATTTTTTGATAAAAATTTTAATTACCATGCAGGAAATGAAGAATTGAAACAGCAGATTGTAAAAAGCTATTCCCCTAAAGATATTAGAGCATCATGGCAACCAGCTATCGACTCATTTAAAGTAATTCGTAAAAACTATTTATTATATGACGATTTTGAAAAGAGGAAATAATACCAAATGTGTAACTTATATTACTTTAATTTTTGTTTTATCACAAGCCTTATTTTATGCTTGCAATGATGCAACGCCAGAAAAGACTGGCTTAGAAAAATCAACTATAACTATTAAAACGTTAGATTCTGTTGTTGTATCTGATCAAAAAACAAAAATAACCAAAGAAAGAAAGTCGAAATTTATAACTGCTTATGATAGTGCGTTAACTTTATTTCAAATCTCTTACAGCGAATTTGATGTGCAAACAGAATATGGTAATGCTCATATTATTACTGCAGGATTAGATAATGCACCACCATTAGTATTATTACACGGCATGAATGCGACGTCAACCATGTGGTATCCGAATATAAAAGCACTTTCCACTCACTATAAAATTTATGCCATAGATTTTTTATTAGAGCCTGGTAAATCTACTTGCGTTACTGAAATTAATGATACCAAAAGCATCATTGATTGGTATTTTCAGATATTTGATAAATTAAATTTAAAGCATTTTAGTATTGTTGGTGCATCAAGAGGGGGATGGCTTGCAACAAGTATCTCGCTTAGACAGCCAGATAGAATTAGTAAGTTGGTATTGCTAAGTCCTGCGCAAACGTTTGTTTGGATAAAGCCAAATTTTAAGATTGCAGAAAATATAATTTACAGCTTTTCGCCAAAGCGAAAAAACCTTAGAAATGTTTTAGAAACGTTAACTGAAAATGTTGATAATATCAGTCAGGTGTATTTAAATGAATTTTTTTTAGCATCTGAAAAAGCTGAAATAAAATCAAGCATACTCAAAATGCGCCCTTTTTCTAAAAACGACTTTAGTTCACTGAAAATGCCTGTATTAGTGCTAATAGGAGATAATGATATTATTAACAGTGATAAAACGCTATCAAGAGCAAAGAGGTATCTAAAGAGGGTGGTTACAAAAAAAATTACTCATGCAGGGCATTTCTTGTCGATAGATCAGTCTGAAATAGTGAATAATGAGCTTATAAATTTTCTTAACCAAAAATAAACATTATTTTTACCGAGCGAATTTGGAGAGGTGTCAGAGTGGTCGAACGAGCAAGCCTGGAAAGTTTGTATACGGGTAACTGTATCGTGGGTTCGAATCCCACCCTCTCCGCTTAATAAAACATAAATAGCTTCATATAAGCTATTTATGTTGGATATCATAATGTTAATTTTAATTAAATAATTTCATTCAACTCAAAGTAAACATTACTTTTAACTTTTAAAATTTAGATTCATTATGTTAGGAAGACTTAAAATAAATACAGCAACATTAATTTGCTTGGCATTTATTTTTAGACTTTTGTTTATAAACATTAGTATTGGTGCTTCTTTAAACCCTAGTCATATTAAACGTCACTTTTCAATAGTTACAAAGAAAAGAATTAGAAATATTGACTCTGTAAATAACTCTGTCGGTATAGGGTATTCACCCTTAGAGATTCTTGAAGAAGACTCAAATGATGACGATGAGTTTAAGCTAAATCCATCTCTTATTTTTCATGTTTTTTATTCGAAGATTGAATGTAAAATAAAAAATACGCTTAAAAAGATTACACCTTTCAATAAATACTTTTCCTATAAATCATCCTACCGGTATATCGAATACCAAGTATTTAGAATTTGATTTGAAATCTCATTAGGCTTTCAAATTATCTATCCCATCCCTAATGTTTTATCACTTTTCAAAAA
>JAYVDU010000003.1:0-2176 GCA_043749245.1 Bacteroidota bacterium
GCTATTGGTTCAGGGTTAATTATATTAGTGGATGGTAGACATATTAAAGACACTAATCTTACTCAAATAGAAATGGGACAGCCAATTTCAATTAAAAATGTAGTTGTTCATGTAATGAGTATGGGAGATTATTATAACCTTGCCTCTCACGAAATGATAATTAATGGGGTAAAAATTATTAGTTAAATCTACTTTCTTGTAGAATTAATCAAATTTCTTTTTGAAATTAAAAATACTTTTTAACATACCTACAGGTGTTGTCGCTCTGTCGCCATCTTCATGAATACGGCCTAGTATTGCCTTAGATAAGCCAACAAAATGATGCTTCCCAGCGGACTTTAACGCTTTTTCTGCTTTATCATCTCCATTAATAATATTAGCACAAGCCGCCCAATCAAAGGCTTTAGATTCAATTAAGAATTTGAATGCTTTTTCGTTATCCCATATCGTATTCACAAAAGCTGCCAGCACAAAATGTTTCCCATCAATCAAAAATTTAAATGCTTTTTTATCGTCACGCACAGCGTCAATAACAGCCATTAATTCGGGATAACCATTACTGATAAGCCAATTGAATGCAGAAATATCACCTTGTATATGGTTAGCTAATTGCTCTATGGCGAAGGGAGAATAATATTTCATAGAAAATTTTAATGTAATACAAATATACGAAATTGTGTTTTGAGATTTAAAAATTCACTCGTTTTTATTTCTAATCTGTCGAATCATCAATAGACTTATTTCATAATTCAAAAAGAATTAAAAATAGAACGCAGAAAACACTGATTATTATGATTAGAAATGATTTTATCTATGACAATCTTAGTTATCTGCGGAATCAGTGTTCTATTTAAACAATTGAAAATCTTAAACTTTTTTATTATGATGATTGGATGACACAATAATTTATCACCACTTTTATGGAAAAAGATAGCCCAATTTACTTTTCTAAGTTGAGCAGCTTTTTTTAAATAGGTAATAGTTTTATTTCTTAGTTAAAGAACCAAATACTTTTTTTAATAAATCAGTTACTTGAGCCATAGGGTTTTTTCTAATTTTAATTTCTTCGTCTTTTATTAAAGTCATTAACCCATTAACGGCTTTAGTACAGATATAATCATTTAAATCAGGGTTTTGTTTTTTTACACCCGGAATTTTATTGTATGTGTTTGCTAAAGGCGTCCATAAGCTAGCCACCTTTGTTGTTGCAATGGCTTCCTTTACAACTGGCATAAATTGAGCTTTAAGCGGTGTAAATGTTTTTTCTCTTAAGTAATGAGTAGCAGCAGTATCACTTCCTTTTAAGATAGTAAAACCATCGCCAATGCTCATTCCTGTTATAGCATCAACAAAAACAGGTGACGCTTTTTTAGCCGCTTCTTCAGCTGCTCTGTTTAAAGACGTTTCAAATTCAGTCACCTTTTGTTGCATGCCTAATTTGATTAATTTATCCTTCATTGCTTGTGCTTCTGCCGGCCATGGAATAAATAATTGAGGATTTTTTAAATACCCATCAATTTTTGACGCGTTACCCGAAGAATTATTAGTACCAACAGTTAATGCTTCTTTTAAACCTCTAATTACTTCATCATTAGTTAGTGCCGGAGCACCTGTAGCTGTATGCGAGCCAACAACGGTAGTTACAATATCAACGACAGTAGATACGGTAGTACTAGATTTCACAGCAGTTTTAGTGGCAGTTGTAGCAGCGTCCTTTGCTATATCTTTTGTTGCGCCCCAAACATCATTTAAAATTTGGGCATGAGAAGTTAAACTTGTTGTAACAATTGCTGTTATAAAAAATGATTTTATGTTCATAATGATTTTTTTATTTAATTTTAGATTTTTAAAATTTACAAATAGCTTGACAAATATACAATGAACGCAGAACTTTTAACCATAGGAAATGAAATATTAATTGGTCAAATTATAAACACCAATGCTGTTTGGATGGCTCAACAATTGAATATGATAGGTGTAAGCGTCATCCACATGAGTTCGGTAGCAGACGAAAGAACCGCTATTTTAAAGGCGTTTGACGATGCCAGCCAACGAGCAGATATTGTTTTAATTACTGGAGGACTTGGGCCAACAAAGGATGATATTACAAAAAAAACATTTTGCGACTATTTTGAAACTGATTTAATACTGGATGAAAAAGTGTTAAAAGATGTTA
>JAYVDU010000004.1:0-7463 GCA_043749245.1 Bacteroidota bacterium
AAGAAGAGCAGGTGCTTCGCAAGAATACTCTAAACATGTGGCAGCTTTGGCACTTTGTAGTAATAAATTACACGAAACAATTATTGGAAATTTATTCTTAAAAATTAATAAACCAATTGTACCTACTAAATTTTTTGATGATCGGAATAAAGCCTTACAATGGTTAAAAATTGTCACAAAATAACTCTAAAATTTAGCTTTTATTAGTATTTTGTACGTATCTATTTTTTATAGAATCGTTATATTTAAACTATTAAATTATCCAACTAAAATGAAGCATTTCTTTCTACTTTTTTTTCTCTTATTTTTCATTCAAAACTTTTATGCTCAAAACAACCTTCCTCCTGGAGGATATACTAGTACTAATAAAAAAGCGATTAAGTATTATGAAGAAGGGAAACATAATTATGAAATTCGTAAAGATGTAGATGCTGAAAAATTCTTAAATAAATGCTTACAAGAAGATCCGAATTTTATTGAAGCTCATTCGGCCTTAGCCTATTTATTAATGGAAAAGCACCGGACTAAAGAAGCAATTGATCATTTTCAAAAAGCAATCGATATCAATCCCAAATTTTTTCCACGCAATTTTTATGATTTAGGTTTAGCGCAATTATTATCAGCCGATTACGAAGGCGCTCAAAAAAATTTAGAAACATATTTGAAATTTGATCGCATTAATCCAAATACAAAAGAACAAGCCGAACAGTATTTGAAGAACGCCAAATTTGGCGTAAATGCGATGAAAAATCCTCAACCGTTTAAATTAATAAATCTTGGGACAGGCATTAATACAAGCAATTACGAATACTTTCCTGCAATAACAGCTGATGGTAAAACCTTTATGTTTACCCGAAATATCAGAGAAGGTGAAGGTGTGAATGCGACTCAAAACGAAGATTTTTTTATGAGTAATAAAGCAGGAGATGTTTGGCAAAAAGCATTTCCTATTAGCTCCGTTAATACACTTGGAAACGAAGGTGCTCCAACACTCAGTGCTGATGGGCAAGTTATGTTTTTTGCCTCCTGTATGGAAATGAGCGGAGATTACGGTTCATCTGATAGAAAAGGTTACGGAAGTTGTGATATATTTTATTCTCAAAAAAATAATGGCGTGTGGTCGAAGGCTGTAAATGCTGGTCAACAGATAAACACAGCCAATTGGGAAACTCAACCTAGCTTTAGTAGTGATGGTAAAACACTTTATTTTATAAGAGGTTCAGTTACTCGACAAGGTATTAAAAACCCTGATATTTATAGTTCAACTATTGGTAATGATGGTAAGTTTGGTGAAGCAGTCTTATTATCAAACAACATTAATACGCCTTTTAAAGAAGAAAGTGTGTTTATTCATCCTGACAATCAAACACTTTATTTTAGTAGCGAAGGGCATCCTGGAATGGGAGGATTAGATATTTTTATGAGTAAACGTCAAGCAGACGGAAGCTGGGGAAAGGCTGTAAACTTGGGCTATCCAATTAATACAGTAACCGATGAAAATAGTTTTTTAGTTGATGCAAATGGGAAAATAGCCTATATGGCAAGCGAAAGAGAAGGTGGTTATGGCGGCTTAGATATTTACCAATTTGAATTGCCCGAAAATATTCGTCCCGAAAAAATTACTTACGTAAAAGGATTAACCTTTAATGCTAAAACAAAAGCGCCTATCGATGCCTCTTTTGAATTGATTGATTTGGAAACACAACAATCTGTAACCAAAGCATTTAGTAATAGCGCTGGTGAATTTTTAGTAACATTAACCTCTAACCACAACTATTTAGTAAACGTGAGTAAAAATGGATATTTATTTTATAGCGATAACTTTTCGTTGAAAGATAAAGTGGCTGATTACTCAAAACCATTTCAGCTCCAAATACCGCTACAACCAATTGATACAGGCTTTACCATTGAACTGAAAAATGTATTTTTTGATATAAACAAATGGGATTTAAAACCTGAATCAAAAGCAGAGTTAGAAAAAATTAGTTCGTTTTTAAAAACAAATCCTACCTTAAAAATTGAGTTTGGCGGACATACAGATAATACAGGTGATAAAGTTGCTAATAAAACATTATCTGAAAATAGAGCAAAAGCCGTATACGATTACATTATTACTAAAGGTGGCATTGTTGCTACACGCCTATCATATAAGGGTTATGGAGATACTAAACCGAAAGTGCTTAATGACACGCCTGAAAATAAAGCAAAAAACAGACGAACTGAATTGAAGGTTATTTCCAAATAGACAATTGGAGATTTAGAGATTTGATGAGTTAAAAAATATGATAATTTACAACCTCAATAACTTAATAATTCTCTGACTCTCAAACTAATTAAATAAATGATTGTAGCAAAAAAAATACATAAAAAATATGGCAACTTAGAAGTACTTAAAGGTGTTGATTTACACATCATGCCTTCCGAAATTATCTCTATTGTTGGTTCTTCAGGGGCTGGCAAAACAACCCTGCTTACCATTTTAGGAACATTAGATAGCGCTACTTCTGGTGAAATTTTATTTAATAATGAAAATATAACGTCGTTAAACGAAAAAAAATTAGCTGCTTTTCGTAATCAACATATAGGTTTTGTATTTCAATTCCATCATTTATTACCCGAATTTACTGCCATTGAAAATGTTTGTATTCCTGCCTTTATTAAAAAAACATCTAAAAAAGAGGCAGAATTAAAAGCTTTAGAATTATTGGATTTATTAGGATTAAAAGACAGAGCACATCATAAGCCTTCTGAATTATCAGGTGGAGAACAACAACGTGTAGCGGTAGCCAGAGCTTTAATTAATAATCCTAAAGTAATTTTTGCAGATGAACCAAGTGGAAACTTAGATAGTGAAAATGCTCAAAATTTACATCAATTGTTTTTTAAGTTAAGAGATGAATTGAAACAAACCATAGTGGTAGTTACTCATAACGAAACCCTTGCTAATATGGCAGATAGGAAGTTAGTAATGAAAGATGGTGTGATTGTTTAAGTATTTAGGAACGCTGATGACACTGATTAATTATGATTTCAAAAGATTAAAAATTACAAAATAAAACAACACCAATAAATTATCAATATCGTATTTTAACTGCAAAGTATTAGGCGAGCGAACAAATAAAACTATTAAAATTCATAATCTATCCTAATAATCTGCGCTATCAGCATTCAATAAATAAAATATAACTATCAGCTTTTTATCTCACATATCCATTCCGCAATTAAGAGCAATGATTGTAAAACGCAATGCCAATAAGCTTTCTAAGCTTAATAGGTTATTACTTTGGATAAATTACATTTTCATTATTAGTTTATTATTTTCTGTCGCATCCAAATATATATCTCCTGATAGTTTTTGGATATTAGCTTTTTTTGGATTAGCATTTCCTGTTTTTTTATTGGTAAACGTTGGATTCATTATTTATTGGTTTTCGCAATTCCGCGTACATGGCTTATTTTCAATGATTGCTATTTTAATAAGCGCCAAAACCTGTTTGGGATTTGTTCAAATAGATTTTTCTAATAAAAGCATTTCCAATAAAGATATTAAAGTAATGAGCTACAACTCTATGCTATTTGATTTATATAATTGGAGTAAAAATAAGCAAAGTAGAAATTTAATTTTAACATCACTTGCCGAAGAAAACCCCGATATACTATGCTTACAAGAATTTTATACCTCTGAACAAAAAGGAGATTTTAATAATATAGATACTGTAACCAATTTATTAACAGCTAAAAATAACCATATAGAATATACTACTACGCTCCGAAAAGAAGACCACTGGGGCATTGCAACGTTTACAAAATATCCCATTCTTAAAAAAGGAAAAATAGAATTCAATACTCGATCTAATAATATTTGTATTTACACAGATGTCCTTATCAAAAAAGATACAGTGCGCATTTACAATATGCACTTACAATCCATTAATTTTAGTAAGGATGATTATAAATTTATTGCCGAAGTAAAAGATGATAGTACAGATACAAAAGATGAAGTAGAGAAAAGTAAAAGTATACTTCGAAGATTAAAACGAGCTTTTGTAAAACGAGGTAAACAAGCTGATGTCATCAATGTGCATATCACCAACTGTAAATATAAAATTATATTGTGTGGTGATTTTAACGATACCCCTGCATCCTACGTATACCATACTATTCGAGGGAATTTAAAGGATGCGTATACTGAATCAGGTTCTGGATTTGAACAAACGTATGCTGGTAAATTTCCACGTTTCAGAATTGATTATATCTTACACAGTAAAGATTTCAAATCAAAACAATACCATCATTTAGCGGAAACTTTAACGGATCATTATCCGATCATCACTTATTTAGAATAGTTAAGTTTTCTATCTTTTTCCATAGATGAAAAAGAAACAAAAAATCTAGTCAAAAATATGCTCCGCGCTCCTCTCGGAATTCTACAGATTTTACGCTCCGCTAAATCCTTGAATTCTCGATTCACCGCCATTCTGCTCGCATTTTTGACAGGCCTACGCTCTTTTTCTATTCAATATTTTCTTAAAAAAAATCTGTTTCGTTCATTAGAATATACAAAGAGGCGATCTTTAATGTAGCCACTTTTCTTAAATAAATTTTCAGTAAAGTCGCAGATTACAATTTCTTTCTTCTTGCTTTTTCTTTAATGATCAAACTTAACTCTCGTCCTGTTTGGCCCTTAACAGACGTGTTTTCTTGCGCACGACGAATCAAGTATGGAAGAACTTCCTTAACGGGTCCGTAAGGCACATATTTAGCCACATTATAGCCTTCTAACGATAAATTATAACTGATGTGATCGCTCATGCCATATAGTTGCGCAAAAGAAATATGCGGGTGGTTTTTAGGTAAATTCTTATCAGCCATTAACTGTGCTAAATACAACGAACTTTGTTCGTTATGAGAGCCTGCACAAAAAGCAATTTTATCAATATGTTCCACACAAAATAAAATAGTATCATTATATAATTTATCTGATGACTCTTTGTCTTTATTAATCGGTGACGGATATTTTTTTTCAATAGCACGCTGACGTTCCTTTTCCATATAGGCTCCACGAACTAACTTAGCACCTAAAAAATAATTTTCTTCCTGTGCTTTTTTAAATGAAGCTTTTAAAAAATCCAACCGATCATGGCGATATAACTGAAACGTGTTGTAAACAATAGGTTTAGAGAGATTGTGCATACGCATATTATCATCAGCCAAATCATCTATCGCTGTTTGTATCCAACTTTCTTCAGCATCAATAAATATGGCTTGATCTGCATCATGAGCCGCTTTACAAATAGTATTTACTCTGTATTTTACTTGATCATATTCTTTTTTTTCAGCAACAGATAAAGTTTCATTCGCACTTACTTTTTGTAATAATGCAAAACGTGCAAGGCCGGTAACTTTAAATACACAAAATGGAATATGCTTCTCATGTTTAGCTTTTTCAATGGTTTCGAGGGTTTCTTTTAAACAGGCATCAAAATCAGCTTCGCTTTCTTTACCTTCTACACTGTAGTCTAAAATAGTACCGATATTATATTTACCCAATTCTACAATAGTATTACTGCAATCGTGAATTGTTTCGCCGCCTACAAATTGCTTAAATATGGTGCTTTTTATTAATCCTTTAAAACCAATATTTAATGACAAAGGCGCCACTTTAGCACCAAAATTAACCATTACAGGATTACTGACTAATTTAAATAGCCAATATGATTTAGTTAGATCTGCGTTAGTTTTAGCTTTAAAGGCATTTTCAGTATTATCAAAGGAAACCATATTCTGTTTTTTTGCATCAAATATAAAGTTTTTAAGCTCAAATAGTAGTTCATAATTCTAAAAAATAATCTACCAAAAACAAGCAATTATCTTATAAAAAAAGTACTTTTGTTATATGTTAGTAGCCGACTTAATTACCGATGAGATTCCTCCTTTAAAACATACCGACACCGTTGAGATGGCGTTGGATTGGATGGAACAATTTAAAGTATCGCATTTAGCGGTAGTAAAAGACAGAGAATTAATTGGCTTAGTTTCTGAAACAGATTTAATGGACTACAACCGTCCGGACGAAACGATTGAAGAACTTAAGATTCCTTTATTAAAACCTATTATTCACAACTATCAGCATACTTATGATTTATTAAAATTAATGATGTCTTTTAATTTGACGCTAATTGCAGTGTTAGATGATAAAGAATTATATAAGGGCTGTATTACCTTGAAAGGCTTGTTAGCAAACCTTTCGAGCATGGCATCCGTTCAAAATCCAGGTGGTGTTATTGTGTTAGAAGTTAATCAAGCAGATTATTCGTTAACCCATATTTCCAATATTATTGAAGGCAATGATGCTAAAATATTAAGCGCTCACGTGTCGTCACTGCCTGATAGTACAAAGGTTGAAGTAACACTGAAATTAAATGTGGAAGATTTGTCCCGCGTTTTACAAGCATTTTATCGCTATAATTATACAGTAAAGGCATCTTTTCAACATGGCGATTTCGAAAATGGAATGAAAAACCGATTAGATGAATTTCTTCATTTTTTAAATATTTAAGGTTACATTAATTTATGACAATAGCTGTATATGCTCGTAATACCAAGGATAATCACGCAGATTATTTAGAGCAACTACTGGCATTATCTACACAAGAACATTTTAATATTGTTATTTTCAAACCTTATCAGGATTTTTTAAATATCTCTCAGGCGAAGCCGTTTACATTTAATACCTTTTCTAATTCAGAAGAATTAATTGCGACCGCCGATGTTGTTATTTCATTAGGTGGAGACGGCACCATGCTCGAAACCCTTGAGTACGTTCGTAAATCAGGAATTCCTGTACTAGGCGTTAATACAGGACGATTAGGCTTTTTAGCAACAGTTTATAAAGAAGATTTTGCTAATGCTATACGATTATTAACTAAAGAAAAATATACGCTTGATAAACGTGAACTGATAGAATTAGTTAATGCCACTGATTGCTTTAAAGGCGTAAATTATGGGCTTAACGAATGCACCATTCATAAAAAAGAATCGAGTGCAATGATTAATATTGATACATATGTAGATGGTGTATTTTTGAATTCTTATTTTGCGGATGGCTTAATTGTATCGACACCAACGGGTTCTACGGCTTATTCGCTAAGTTGTGGCGGACCAATTATGATGCCTGATTCGGATAACTTTATTATAACACCTATTGCACCTCATAATTTGAATGTAAGACCAATTGTTATTTCTAATAACAAAACGATTAGCTTTAAAGTAAGCGGTAGAAGTGAAAGTTTTAATGTGTCTTTAGATTCTCGTTCTCAAACCCTCAAAAATCAATCGGAGTTAGTAATTAAAAAAGCTCATTTTAAATTTCACATGATCAATTTAGAAGGACAACACTTTTTTGAAACCCTCCGAAACAAGCTTCTATGGGGCATTGATAAGAGGCAGTGATTTTAGATTAA
>JAYVDU010000005.1:0-7439 GCA_043749245.1 Bacteroidota bacterium
ACCTATATAGGCTCTAATAGTGAGGATATCAAAGCGAAGGCACAACTGATGGCAAAAACGTTAGCAGCATTTTTTATTGAACATATTCCTGTTTTTAAAAACGCCATGCTACATCGTATTGCCCCTGAAGTTGGATTTAGAGTGGGGACACGAGCTATTGGTCATTATATATTAGCTGAGGAAGATGTATTAAACTGCAAAAAATATAACAATGCTATTGCCAATGGCGCTTGGCCAATTGAAGAATGGGGACAAGATAAGCGAGTACACATGCGTTATTTTGAAGAGAATAATTATTACCAAATTCCAGCCGACTGCTTAATTTCCAAAACACTTTCTAATTTATTTTTTGCAGGAAGAATTATATCCGCCACAGATGCTGCTATTGCAAGTGCCCGCGTAATGGGTATATGTTTACAAACAGGTTATGCCGCCGGTAAATTAGCGGTTGGTCATTGTTTAAAAACGCCTGTGAATCAGACAATTACACTGATTCAAAAAGAACTAAAATTGAATCATTAAGTCGTTAATTTTCGATTTTTATTTGTTAAATTAGCCAGATGAATGATTTACTCGTTTATAATGTATTAAAAGAAGCTGCTCAAAAATGGCCCAATTTACCCGCTGTTTATGATGAATTTGGAATGCTCACCTTTCATGAATTATATACTGAAACTGAAGCGCTTAAACATCAACTCATCCAACTTGGTATTACTAAAGGAATGGGTGTGGGTATGATGGCTAAAAATAGTCGAAATTTTATTTCCGGAATTTTTGCAGTAATAGGTTGCGGAGCTACCGTAATGCCCATGTCTCATCAATTAAAAAATGCGGAGATAAATGATATATTAGAAGAAGCTCAATTACACGCGATACTAGACGATAGAAGCGGCACACAACCAATTGAAAATGCGGATACAAATATCCCTATGAATATTGATTCGTTTCGCTTTGCATTTTCTAGGACTGATAAATCAAGACCTTTTGCATCTCATGTGACTAATCCTGCTTTTATTCGATTTACATCGGGTACAACTGGTAAATCTAAAGGTGTAATTATTTCTCACCAATCCGCTATTGAACGCATTGACGCTGCTAACAAAGCGCTTGAATTAGGAACAGAAGATGTAGTTGTTTGGGTACTTCCTATGGCTTATCATTTTGTGGTTTCTATTTTATTATACATCCGCTTTGGAACAGCTATTGCCATTGCAAAAGATTTTTTATCAAATAATATTATTGATATTACAAATGAACGTGGTGGAACATTATTATACGCGTCACCTATGCAAATCAGGCTATTATCAAGCAATACAGATGATGTGACAATGCCAACCTTAAAAAAAGTAATTTCGACATCAGCTGCTATTTCGGTTGATATTTGCAAAGCCTTTAAACAACGTTTTGGAATAGATGTGAGTCAGGCTTACGGCATTATAGAAATTGGTTTACCAATGATCAACTTTGTAAAGTCTGCTGAACACCCTGATGCTGTTGGTTATGCGCTGCCTGATTATCAAATTGAAATTTTAGACGAAGACAATAATCCTCTTTCTAATGGAAAGATAGGGCATTTAGCAATTAAGGGCCCTGGTATGTTCGACGCATACCTTACGCCACCTCGTTTAAGAAAAGACGTTTTAAAAAATGGTTATTTCTTAACAGCTGATTACGCTTCTAAATCCGAGGATGGATTAGTAAAAGTAGCAGGGCGTGAGAAATCAATGATCAATGTTTCTGGCAATAAAGTATTTCCAGAAGAAGTTGAAAAAGTTTTAGAAACTATAGAAGAAATAAAATTAGCTCGCATTAGCGGAACACCGCATCCTTTGATGGGTCAAATCATTCAGGCTGAATTGGTATTGAATACTGGAGCAACAATTGACGTAGAAGAAATATTAACGTATTGTCGAAAACGATTATCTACTTACAAAATTCCGCAACGCGTAACTATCGTTGAATCGTTACCAATTACTGGTAGCGGTAAATTACAGCGTTATTAAACATATAAAACTTCTTCCTAAAAAAAGGAAAAGTCGATACTAAAATGCAACAACCAAAATCAGAAAAAATATTACTTGTTGGCTGGGATGCTGCAGATTGGGACATTATAACACCTTTGCTTTCGCAGAATAAAATGCCAAACCTGCAAAAACTTATCAATACAGGTGCTTCAGGAACCATTCAAACACTTCAGCCTGCCTTATCTCCAATGCTTTGGACATCCATAGCTACAGGCAAAACAGCTGATAAACACGGCATCTTAGGGTTTATTGAGCCCAACTTAGAATCGGGAAATCCACGCCCAGCAAGCGTTACCTCTCGTCAATGTAAAGCAGTTTGGAATATTTTAACTCAACAACATTTAAAAACAAACGTGATTGGTTGGTGGCCAAGTCATCCTGCAGAGCCAATTAATGGCGTAGCTGTATCAAATTTATTTACTAAAAATGATAAGCATCATAACGTTATAGATCATAGTATATATCCAAACGATTGGGCAAAAAGAATTACTAATTGCCGTGTATATACTGAAGATATTACCTTAACAGAATTAATTGATTTTGTGCCACAAGCTTTATCCGTAAATCAAGACAAAGATAAGCACTTACATAATTTAGCCACATTAATTGCAAATGCAAAGAGCATACAACAAGCTACTAAAGAAATTATAACAAATACCGAATGGGATTTTACTGCTGTTTATTTCGATGTTATCGATCAGGTGTGCCATACGTTTATGAAATTCTATCCGCCACAAATGGCAGGCGTACCAGATGATTATTACGCATTATACAGTAACGTCATTAATCAAATGTATATTTACCACGATACGATGCTTGGTGAATTATTAGAACTTGCTGGTGAAGATACAACCGTGATGCTTTTATCCGATCATGGTTTTTACTCCAATCATTTACGCCCAATTCGTTTACCAAACGACCCTGCCGCTCCAGCCTTTGAGCATGCACCTTTCGGGATACTTTGTATAAAAGGCACAAATATCAAACAAGATTATATAATTAACGGAGCTTCCTTATTAGATATAACGCCAACTCTTTTAAATCTATTTTCTTTGCCTATTGGTAAAGATATGGATGGCGAGATTTTAGAAGATTTGCTTCGTATTAAAAAAAATATTGATCCTATTGATAGTTGGGAAAAGATAGAAGGTAATTGTGGCATGCATAAAATTGGTAACACTGACCAATCGTGGCAATCGGCAGCAGCCTTATTTCAATTGATGGAGCTAGGTTACATTCAAAAATTTGAAGCCAATAAAGAAATTACTCTAAAAAAAATAATCAACGAATCTCATTATTACCTTTCAACAGTTTTAATGAGTATATACAAATATGATGAAGCCCATACCCTCTTACATCAGCTTCATCACGAAAATACGCCAACACTTCGCTATTCGCTAAAATTAGCAACTTGCCTTCAACACCTTAATAAATATGATGATGCAAAACTAATCGTACAGCAAATCAAAGACAATAATTATAAGGAGCTACCACCTTTATCAATCATCGATGCCATCTATTTATCTTTTGACAAAAAACACACAGAAGCTTTAGATTTACTATTAAAAGCAGAGCAAGATATTAAACATGTACCGCAACTTTATACCATAATAGGCAATGAATATGCGTTATTAGAAGATTGGCACTTAGCAGAAGTCTATTTTAAAAAAGCATTAGAATTAAAGTTCAATTGCGTAAAGACTTTAACGAATTTAATTTTTGTTTTAACGCAACAACAAAAACCAACGATTGAATTTGAAGCATTGCTAGGGAAGCTCTCTAAACATACGACGCCTAATTTTAAAAACAACTATGATGGCTTAAATGAACTTGATTTCAATACAGATAGAGTGATTGATTTTAGAAAATATCAACTCATCATTCGTTTGTTTTTAGAGCAATTTCATAAAGGTGTTAAACAATTAAAATAACTATTTCATTAAACCAACAACAAATTATTACCATGTCAATTACAGAAATAGAAAGCTAAAATAATACAGCTAAACAAACGCATACTTTTAGTAAGATTATGGTGTAGTTACTGCTTTTTTTGCTTTTTTATTTCCAAATATAGGAAGATAATAATTTAAATTAATACCAAACATATTAATACGCTTAGAGTAATACGTATCGCTTACAGAGGTTATTGCAGGATTTGTAAAAACAGTTATCGAAAAAATAGAATTAAAATTAAAACCTATTCCTATATTAGCACTTACGTAATAAGGGCTTGTCAATGATGAATTAAATTCTTTTGCAATGAGAATGTTATTAGCTTTACGACTATTATGTGTAGATAAAACCATATTGTTACACATACTTGCATCAATAAATAATTTATTTTTTTTATTTAAAATATTAAAGCGAAAACCTAAATCAAGGTGTAAACAATTTTGAGTAACATTAGTAATTATTAATTCATTACCAATAAAAACAGGATATGGATTACCATAAAATGTTCCCTTAAAATTTTCAATGTATCCTTTTTGCTGAAACCCAATATTTAATTTTGGATTAAATCGTTTACTAGTATTTAATAAAAGATCTGCTCCTATTCCCCAAGCTAATGCTTGTGTCGTGTAAAATGGGTCAGTTGCGCCAATAGCATTACCATTTCCTAAATCAACATTAACACCTATAATAGTTTGGCTATTAACTTGCTTGGCTATTAAAACGCCTATTATAATTACAATAATTTTTTTCATACTCTAGTTTTTTATTGTTGTCTTTTTTTGTTTTTTTGAAAATAAAATGATAGCCCTGCTTCTAATTCTGTTCCTACATAAGGGTTTGATGATAGATAATAATTTTTTCCTAAAAACGGATAGTAATATGCAAAACCAATTAAAGGCTCTATGCCAATACTTTTATACCATATTAAATAAGTACAGTACATATTACACACCAATCCATCAAAGGCAAACTTTCCAGTCCTCTTTTCACTAAAATATTGAGTTGTATAAGTATCTATTAATTGACTATAACCTATAGTTATTTTTAAATCTAAATTACTTCGTCTAAATGTTTTCAACCTCAAATTATTAAACACTTCTATATCAACTCCGTTAATTTTAGATACAGTATTTGTGCCTAAGTCTCTCCAGTAGGGCGGATTTTCTGGTCGTTGAGCCATATAACCAGTTCCTGTAAAATTCACGCTGGTAATTTCAGATGGATATTTATATAACGAATAATCATAATTGAAACTTATCCCAATTTTACCTTTTTTTTTACCTTGCCAAAAAAGACTAGCCCCAATTCTGTTTTTATGTGTTGAGAATTTTTCATCAAGAGTAACTCCAAAAAATGATTGAGCTATACCATTAATTGATAAAGATAGAAATAAAAGATATATAATAAATCGAGTACTCATTAAAAATTAAAAAAATTAAAAATTTCATTATTAAATCCAGAAGTATCATAGACTTCATCAACAATATATCATGTACATCAAATAAAACTTCAACAGTCAACCTGTATATTATTTTCTCAAAAACAGGTAGAGATTAACTAAATCAATTTTCAGAAAACAACATCAATATTAAGGGTATGATTTTTTTATCATTTGAACATTTGTATAAAAAACAAACATAAGATTATAATGCAATAATGAAACTATACATTTTGCGAAAAAGTGTTAAATATCCTTACAAGCATTTTACAGCAAAATGTATTGATAATATGTTTTTGCTTTAAGCAAGACTAATAATATTTCGCAATCTTAATTATGTTGTGACATAGAAATTGACATAAGTAAACTCAGTCGCATAGAAAGAGGCGTTTTAAGCGTTACGCTAACTATATTATATAAAATAGCGGCTTATTTTAAACTTGATATTAAAGATTTGTTTATTGAATAAAATTATATCATTTATATTTACAGCATGGAAATTACAGAAATAGAAAACGAAATCATTGAAGAATTTGAATTATTTGGCGATGATTGGGAAGGCAAATACGAGCACTTAATTGAGTTAGGAAAATCCTTGCCAAAAATAAAAGAAGAATATAAAACAGATAATCGCATTATTAAAGGCTGCCAAAGCAAAGTATGGTTGCATTCAGAAAAAAAAGATGATGAGATTATTTATACAGCAGATAGTGATGCCATTATTACCAAAGGAATGGTCGCATTGATGGTAAGGGTATTATCCCATCAAACACCACAAACCATCATCAACTCTAATTTGGATTTTATTAATAAAATTGGATTAACAGAGCATTTATCGCCAACTCGCGCAAACGGCTTAGTAAGTATGATTAAGCAAATGAAGTTAGATGCTATGGCATTGCAGTAACAAATGCACCGCCTCATGGGTTCGGTGGTACAGTCACCCTGAACTTGTTTCAGGGTCTATTTGTTACCAGACATTGTGTTATGGATGCTGAAATAAATTCAGCATGACGAAAGTATAAAATTCCTCATCTATTCTCTCAGTGAACTCTGCGCCTCTGCGGTAAAATAAGGAACTAAATCCCAACAATTAAAAACAAATAACTTCTCTATGCCTCTGTGGTGAAAAAGAAAAAGAAAACTATTTAACTTTAATCCAAAGAGTTGTTCTACCAAGCAAGGAAACACCTATATAACCGCGGACACTTAAATTTCCTTTTTCATCTCGCGTAATTTTACAGCTATATGTTTTTCCATTTTTAGGGTCGTAAATAGTACCGTTATGCCATAAATCAGAACCATTAAAATCAAATGATTTTAAAATCTCTTTGCCTCTCAAGGGCTGTGATTGCTGCTTCACATCAGGGTTATTCGTATCTAACTTACCTTCGGTTTTAGTCCATAATAATTTACCAAAATACTTATTATCACGCTTGGTGATTTCTACCATTCCTTCGTTTTTGTCGGTCATGTAGGTTCCTATAAGGTCATCCGCTTTTTGTGTTTGAGCATTGATGAAAGTTGAACTAAATACTAAAAGGAGTGCGATTATTTTTTTCATAATTTTTATTTTCTGTAAATATAAAATAAATATACGTTTTTATTGAAAAAACAATTATCCTAAAAGGATTAAACAATCATCAAAAATAACTAATCAATAATTAATTTTTTATACTTCGATATATTTTGATCCGATATTATCTGTAAGATGTAACTTCCTTTTTCTATATCCAATTTAATATTAAAAACATTTGCCTGGAGTTTTTGTTGAAGCAATGTTTTTCCATATAAATCAATTATTTTTATTTCATTCATCATACACTCGTTTGAAGATACTGTTACAAAATCCTTAGCGGGATTTGGATAAATTAAAAGTGAATTATCTTTTTCTATTTCTATTTCTTTCAAACCCACAATTTGTGCTACTTTCCAAGTACTATTAAATCGTTTTGTGGCGGAAATGCCCGTTGTTAAATAAAAAGCATCGGTTCCGCAAAATGTCATACATCCTTTTCGAGCGG
>JAYVDU010000006.1:0-2165 GCA_043749245.1 Bacteroidota bacterium
ACGAGATATACTCGACATCAAACAAGCCTCTGATTTTTTACGATTAAAGCTAACCACCCTTTACGAAAAAACATCTCAAAAAATTATTCCTCATTTTAAAAAAGGGAATAAACTGTATTTCAACAGAAACGAGCTACAAAAATGGGTAACAGATGGTAAGGTAAAAACAACAAATGAACTTCAGTCCGAAGCTTCATCCTATACTTTACATAAAGAACAACAGCGTTTTTCTACTAAAGGCAAGTAGATATAATAAGAACTAATATTCAATTAGAAAATCAAATCAATAATAACCCCAAAAACAAAAAACAAATGAGAACAGCAAAGTTTAATGTACCCGTAGAAGTACTAACGGATTTTCTTGACGCAGCAAGCGAAAAAGAATTAAATAGTACAGTCGTATCAAAAACAGAAGATGTGTACCATATCGAAGTTGATTTTGATAAAGATGAATCTTCAAGTGTAGATGAGTTAGAAGAAGAACTATCAACGTTTATTGAAAACATAGACGAGGATGACGAAGATGAAGATGAAGACGAGGATTAGACACTCAACCCTTTAAATAAGGTGGCAGTTAAACCGCCACCTTATTTTTGATGTACGGTAAAGTACGTACTGAATCCTTTAAATACAGGTGTGTTTAAATAGATTATTTAAAAAAATAATACCTGACAAAAAAACAGAATAATAAAAATAAAGCATAAGATTTATGACTATCCGAAAATGTCGCCACTGTAATCAAGCCATCCCAAAAGAAAGGCAACTAAATGCTGTATATTGTAGTGATAGTTGTAAGGCTCGCTACCACGAAAAGAAACAAACTTCAGTTTCTTCACATCCTATAGTATCTGCATTAGCCAAAACTGATACGGTATCACAATCATATAATCCTAAAAAAGAAGATTTAGCAAAGGTATTAGCAACAAAACCTTATTTAAGTGAATTAAGAGGTATTGTTAATGATGAGCAAGCGAATACTTCAAAGATTGAAACAACAACCATTCATCAAGAAATAAAGCCATCATTTACAACAGTTCAAGTTGAATCCAACGCGTATCAAACAGCTAAAACACATCTTCAAAAACTTAAACAAGAAAAAAATGATACACTAGCGAGCCTAACAAAAATTAATCAACGCATTAAAGAAGTCGAAGCACAGAAAGGTTACGCTTGGCAAGCTGGCGGTGCATTGATAGGAGTGCTACTATCAAAAAATAGTCATGATAAAAATATAGATCCTTGGAAATTATTATTAGGAGCTGGCGTAGGCTTATTAGCAGGAACAGTTGCACGAGGAGTTACAAACGATAACAGAGAAGTGCAAAAGAATGCAGAAATAACTCAACTTAATATTTGGTTAAAAGAATGGAATGAGCATCTGAAAAATGTAAACGTACACATTTATATTGCTGAAAATGCTTTAGCTAAAACCAATCAATATGAAACTAAAATCATTGAAAATAAACCCTTGATGCCTTTTAAAGCTCTTCCATCAAATATAACAAATCATTTACCTACTTTAAATAGTGATATAAAACCAAGCAATAACAAAATCAATCAAGATTCACTTATTGGAACAAGTCAAAAGATAATTAGCAGTAAGCATTTAAAAGAACAGAATTACAAAGCATTAAATTTTCAAGGAGCATTTAATGAGTTAATTGGGCAACCTGCCGTTAATTTCTTTTGCACAGTTCACGGAAAACCCGGCGAAGGTAAATCGACATTTTGTATTCAATTTGCAAATTACCTTGCAAAAAACTTTGGTAGCGTTGTTTACATTAGCGGTGAAGAAGGCTTTTCAAAAACATTAAAAGATAAAGTTGTCAGTAATCACGCTGAAAGTGATAATTTATATTTTGCTGACATCAGTAGTTTCGATGAAATAAAAGAAGAGGTTATGCCAAATACTTTTCATTTTATTTTTATTGATAGTCTTGATACGCTTAAAATTGACCCAACTCGTATGCGTGAGTTAATGGGGTTGTACCAAAACTCTGCGCTTATTACCATATCACAAAGCACTAAAGACGGTAAAATGAGAGGTTCTAATGAAATTGCTCATGATGCCGATGTTGTAATTGCTGTAGAAAATGGTTTTGCTAAAACTACTAAAAATCGGTTTAAAGAACGTGGCAAAGAATATCCGATTTTTGAAACCAAGC
>JAYVDU010000007.1:0-7396 GCA_043749245.1 Bacteroidota bacterium
AGCTTCGCCACTTGTAGTATGTCCGTCCCAACGCACTACCCTTTGTGAGGGTACTACTCCCTCTCCTTCGGAGAGGGCTGGGGTGAGGCTTAAACCCCACCGATTATACATATTAAAACTCACATCACATGCTCCAACAATCGTAAAATTAAATGTATCGTTAATGCCATCGCCATTAGGTGTAAACACATTAGGGATTTCACTTATAGGATTACAATCTTTTACAGTAACTCGTATGGTATCTGTTGTAGTTAAATTACACCGTTGTTTGGTTAGCGTATAGGTTGTGGTACTTTGTGGTTGAGCTATAGGACTATTACAATTAATACAGCTTAACCCACTTGTAGGCAACCAATTTAAGGTATAAGTATTTACAGTATCAGTTGAATGTGGTTTTAAAATAATAGGCTCATCTTTACACATACTCGTGTCTCTATAATGCCATGGTTGTGTTTTTACTTCCTTTACGGTTACAGCATCTACAAAATAATAGGCTTGAGCGCTCGCAGTAAAAGTACCAGAGATATTGGTACTAACGTCATTAAAAAAATTACCGATGGTTAAATATTGTTCACCACCCAAAGCCGTATAATAACCTGATACCTTAACCCAATTGATACTATCACTTATGATAGGATTACCAGTATTTAGAATATGTGGTGTTAAAGGCATTAGTATGCCCACTGTTCCAATGGGTTGATTTATTGATAAATTTGCACCTATATTATTAATTGATTCCGTAATATAATCTGGTTGATTGACATAAAACTCCACATAATAACATTTATTTGATTTTAATGCAGAATCTAATTTTACTTGTAAATATTCTCTGTAATTAGGAGATTGTAAAAACCACATACCTGCATAAGCTACGCCAGTTTTAGCCAATTGATACCCACCTGTATAATTTGGTACATTTAATGCTGATGAACAAGCATTATAATAATCTGAACTACAAGTTGCTGTGGCGGAACTCCAAGAATAAGCTAGAGTAATTTGATAATTTGATGTGGTTGAACAAGCTGAATAATTTTCAAAACTATAATTAGGCACAAGGTTTTGTGCTTTACTATAAAAAGTAAGTATAATAAATAAATATGTAAGTAAATATTTCATTATAACAATAGAGCCTTTAAACTAAGTTTAAAGGCTCTATAAATTTACAACAATTATTTTATGATAATCAGTTTGTCAGATTTTAATACTTTGCTATTCGCATCTATTATTTTGTAATAATACACGCCTTGGCTCAGGTTATTAATATTTACATCCACTAAACTGGTACTGGTATCAAGGTCTTTCGCATACACCTGTTTACCTGTAATATCATATACAGTAAGCGTGGCTGTTTTAGCCTGATTTAAACTATACAATAATTGCATGGTACCATTGTTAGGATTAGGATATAAAATAAAATTATCCGCCATTTCCTCTACATAGGTATTCCCGTTATCATCCGAGTGGCCTACGCGTGCGCCACTTGGTTTACCTCCATCGCAACTATCGGTAAATTCAATCACCCTGTCTTCGATATAACATAACAAGGCACGAGCCTGATACACGGCATTACCATCACTTAGCGGACACTTACCTGCAATACTGTACAACATACTCATATCGCTTGCGCTGTAATTATAATTAACGTTTAACAATTTATTAAGCAACTGTGTATTTATCTGTTGGTGGTTTTGTTCCATCAGTGGCTGTTACTGTCCATGTATTAGAATTAGGATATATTAAATCATACGCTGACAATCCAGCTGCAATGTCTGACGATGACGATACATTATTATGAATAATAGGATTATTAATGGTGGGGAAACTTTTATAAATATAATTAATTGGTGGCATAAGACCTGTTACGGTTACGCCTATCGAACCATCATTATTACAAGGCTGTGTTAACACAGTGCCAGTCATTGTTTGAGCGTTTACAAATAATACTGGTAGAGAATAGATGAGTGTTAGTAATAATTTTTTCATAAAAGTTGGATTAAAATTATTAAAGAATGATTTATACCAAAGATAGTATTAAGCAATCATAATATATCACTGAAATGCGTAAGTGGTTGTATATTGAGATTAAGTGGTAATGTTTTTTTGGTAAGTGGTAAACTATCATCTAAACAAACTCACATACCCATTTTTCTTTTGAGTATCGCCATTAGCATCTTTATATTTTAATGTATAAAAATAAACGCCTTCAATACAAGCTTCGCCGCTTGTTGTACGTCCATCCCATGAAATGTATGTGTTAGTAGCAAGTGTTGAGTTTTGAATCAAATTACCCCAACGGTTATAAATAGTAAAACTCACATCACTTGCGCCAACAATACTAAAATTAAATGTATCGTTGATGCCATCCCCGTTAGGTGTAAACACATTGGGGATTTCACTTAATATAACTTTAGGCGTGCAATCAGTTTTTACTGTAACGGTTATGGTTGCTGTCGTAATAGCTTTACACTGTATTTTAGTAAGTGTATACGTTGTTGTAGCATTAGGGCTTGCTTTAGGATTAGCGCATGTATTACAACTTAACCCTACATTTGGTAACCAAATATACGATGTTGCTTCGCTTATATTGTTTCCCAATATTACACTATCTGTTGGGCAAATGCTTGTATCATTTTTGCATTTAGCTAATTGTACTTCTTCTACGCTCACATCATCTAAGTAGTATTCAGCTACGCCATTACAATTGGTGGGGTAACTGTTTTTTATATAGTGCTGTGCATTGGTATAAAAATTACCTAAAGTCATATAAGCCTCAGTACCAGTGGCTGTAAACACCCCACTTATTTCCATCCAATTTAACGTGTCTTCTAATGCAAAACCTGTAGGGCTTACAATTTGTGGAGTATATAAACCCTCAATCGCAACCGTTGGTGTCATGCCTGCCCAACAGGCAAAAGGTGTGGGTGTAAACAATGCACCTAATTTATCAATACTGTAGTTGCATCCGTTAAATAAGCTGACAAAGTATGTTACGCAATAGGTTTTACCTGTTTTAAGTGTATCTAATAATTTCACAAAAGGATAATTGCCTTCTGTACTTGGGGAACTTGGTATTAAACCTAGTAAATCAATATATGCTTGTCCTGTATGCGGTAATTGATAGCTATAAGGACATCCTGAAGCTATACTATATTGGACTGGAGTATTAAACGTTACATCATTTAAACAAGGGTTATAATAAGCAGAAATCCCCCCCCCCCCTCCAATAGAACACCATCCACCCAATAAATGAATTAATTGAGCATTTTTACAACTATCAGTATATTCAAAGCTTGGATTCGGTACAAGATTTTGCGCTCTGCCTTTTACAAAACAAAACAAAACAAAACCTATCAGTACCAAATTTTTCATTGCTTTAAAGATACAAAAAAGGCAGAACATTTGTTCTGCCTTTTTTAAATTTTATTATTTACTAATCATTACTTTATCAGTCCACAACAACATACCTTTGTTGCTCAATTTTATAAAATATAATCCGCTTTTTAAGTCAGAAGTATTTATTGATAAAATAGAACTCATATTATCAACCGTATTTTCGTACACTACTTGTCCGCTAATATCAGTTATAATAATGCTTGCCGTTGGTATCTCTTTTAAATCATAAACTAAGGTAAAATTACCATTATTAGGATTAGGATATAATTTAGCAGTTATGTTTTCTATACTCACACCTTTTGTTTCTGAGGGATTAGCCAATCGCGCCGACACTTTTTCAGCACCACAACTATCATTATAATCTGTATGGCTGTAATTCATCATGTCCAATAATGCTCTTGCTTGATACACGGCATTACCATTGTTATAAGCACATAAATTAGCTAAGGTCTGCAATGTGGCATAATCACTTGCTGATGCAACACCGTTTAAATACAGGTTATTGAAATCTTTATGATTTTGTTCGATAGCATTGGTTGTACCTGCACTACTGTTTTTACTTTTTGCTTGAACAGTATCTCCTACACTTAGTAAACTATCTACTGCAAAATAGGTCGCTACATTATCCGTTTGCTGAATGGTATAAAAATTAGCCACCGTTGCATTAGAACCTACCGCTGTTTGGCGAATGGTTTTATGCATGTGTTGTTTCAGCATCCATTTTTCTTGGGCGTTAAGTGCCGTAGCCGTTGGTGTTACAACCGTTGTAATATAATTTGTATAATCTGTATTACGTTGCGTGATGTTTACCGTTGGTGTTACGCCTATTCTGTAACCTGCTGTGAGTGTCGGAGCGCAGGTTAAAGTTCCGTTTTGTATAGTAGTAACAAGTGAACCTAAAGTAGAATATCGATTAGTATTACTAGACGGTAGAAAATACATATTATCAGTTGGTAATTCATTTACATTATTTTGTACATATAAGATACTATTAAAAGAATTACTCACAGTTCCACCATCTCCTACATAGGTTTGGCTTGGATCGGTGTTATTAGAAATTGTAGACCAACCATTAAGCCATTGGTTTGCACTTTGTTGTGAAGCACTACCTTGTGTACCAATAACCGCACCATTAGTAAGGTATAAACCACGACGGATAGGGTAATTAAGTGTGTTGTTAAATAAACCAATACTTGGACTGTTGTTGTTTCCTATATAACCTATACCTATCGCTGTTTTGGTAATTGTATTACATTGTACAAAACAGTTAGGACTTAAATCGCTACGGATGCCATAGCAATGAACGTCATAGCCACCCACTGGCCCTGTTTGGTTACCATTAATATTATTATTATCAATCATTAATCCATTATTATTACCTGCTAAGTAAATACCGATAAATGGACTATGTGTACCAACGTTATTTAATGTGATGGTATTTCCGCTTATGCGTAATCCATTGTGAATATTCGTAGCTTGTATTCCTATTCCAGCTTTAGTTATTTGATTAGCTGCAACTACCATAGCTCCCAACATCATAGGATACGTTACCGAAGCCGATACCATTATACTTCGGTTATTAAAACCAGTACCCGCTGTAATGGTATTATTACTAATGCTCATGCTATAAGTACTCGGTGTTGGTATTACACTAAAGTTTGCACTGCAACCAATATAGGTTTTGTTAATTGTATTATAATTCACACGCAACAAACTATTGGCATCTATCGTATAAATGCCATACGTACCATAATTATTACTGCCTTGTAACGGGTTATTAAAACTGCAACGCTGTACATCAACTGTAGGTGTTTTGTTGGCAATAATACCATAACCAATATTACTAAAAGTAACACCAGTTACGGTGGATGTACCAATAGGTTTTACATTTAAGTATTTAGGCGCATTTTGCGAAACAACGGCAACACCCAATGGAAAAACATTAGGGAACGTTAAAGGCACACCAATCATATCTTTAAAGTCCGTGTTCCATACATCAGCATTTGTTTTTTTAAATACCAAGCCGTAGTCTTTATTTTTAACGAGGTTGTTTGGTCCAGCTCCCCCTTGATTGTATGTAAAGGTAATTACACCTGCATTCTCAGCATACAATCCCACATAACTATGATCGCGAATGGTAGGTGCATAATATCCACTGCATTTAAGGTTTGTGCCTGGTGAAGTATTCGATGATTGACTAATCATTTTACTGCTTTCAAAGAAAAGTGGATTATTGCCGTTATGTAACACAGTGTTAACTATTGATACATCCGTATAATTTTTATTAAAAACAGAACCTATATACACTTTAATAGCAGGCATAAGCGAGTTAAGTGCATTATCGGCATCAATGGCTTTGTACGCATCTTCTATCGTTGAATTTCTTACTTCAACACTTGCTGTGTTAACGGCATCGTATAATGTTTTAATGCCATACCACATGCCTTCGCAACTAAATAATTTACAATTTTCAAGTTTAAGCAGGGCTGTTGGTAAAACAATAATGGCAGAATTAGTTCCCATTAATAATTTACTGTTAGTATAATCTGCCACGCCTGTAATAGTAATAGTAGCATTTGATGCCACCCTTATAATTTGATTATTATAAGTTCCTGTTGTAACTGTTGTATTTCCGATAGCATTCGTATAAGTGCAACAACCTGTAGTTACGTAATTTACGCAAACACTTTGCGTTTGTGAAACACTACAACTGTTAGCTACTATTACCGTTACAACAGTTGGTTGCGATATACCAATATTAGCCGTTGGTGTATGAATACCTGATGGATTCCATGTAAATACTAAACCAGTTGTGTTGGTTAATGTTGTACTAAACAACACCGTATTAGTGCCTGTACCATTGGCACATACATTAAAATTATTACTAGTAATAGCAAAGGCAGGAATAGAACCACTATTTACAGTAACTGTTACGACGGCACTTTGAGTGCTATTGGCGCAAATGCCATTATTACCAATGACTGTATAGGTAGTAGTAACCGTTGGTGTAATAGGGATATTATTTCCCTGAGGAGCGCCTATACTACCACCAGTCCATGTATAACTATTAGCGCCAGATGCTTGCAACGAAGTGGATGCTCCTAAACAAATAGGATTAGGATTAGCAAGAGCCGTAATTGGTGTTTGTGGAGGATATACACCAATCGTTATGTATTTAATACCGGTTAGTCCGCAAGCATTTGTTCCTTTCACATAATAAGATGTTGTAACTGTCGGGCAAAGGGTTGCTGTTTGTGTTTGTACCCCCGTACTCCAAGTATAAGTCAGGGCTCCATTGGCAGTAAAGGTTGAGCATGAGCCTAAACATAAAGCCTGTGGTGACGGAGAAATAGTAATAGTTGGTGTTGTGCCTGCGGGCAACACTTGAATAGCTTGCGTGTAAGTTGATTGACAACCTCCAGCTAAACCAGTAGCAATAATGGTATAAGTCCCAGCTGTTGCATAAACATAGGTTTGAGGTTGAGTATAATAATTAGTAGCACCTGCACCATCGCCCCAATCAATATTCAATGGAGAACTTGGATAAGCAATATTAGCATCAGTTGTTAAAGTTACCGTTTGACCTGAACAGAGCGTTGTTGGTGCAATCGTATAAGATGGTGTAAGTGTATTAACGGAAACAGAAAGGGTTTGACTCACAACACAAGGTGCATTTGGGTCTGTATAATCTGTGATGACAACTGTGTAAGTATTGATGCCAGTAGTATAAGTTGGTACACCAAAAAAACCTGAAGCACTTCCTGGCGTATTGGTTGGTAATAAATTATATGCTAACATCGAATTATTGATGTTTTGAACAGGAATTATGTCAAACGAATAACTCGGACAAATCGTGTTCTGACTTGGATAAAATGCAGAATAATTAAAAATAGGATTAACAATAACGTCGAGTAGGCAAAGGGAATTTCACCCTAAGCCTCTCACAGAACCGTACGTGAACCTCTCAATTCATACGGCTCTTCTAACTTATTTTCCACCTCTT
>JAYVDU010000008.1:0-2149 GCA_043749245.1 Bacteroidota bacterium
CCTCTTCCTCTTCCTCTTGCGCCAGCAAACCCACTATGAACAGATGAACTATCAGGGACAACACCAGAAATTAATCCTCTAGAACCACTGCGTAAACTCCCAACACGACGAGAGGTAGTAGCCTCTTCCACTGCACCCGCAGCTTCTGATTCACTAACCCCCGTGGCAGAAGATGAACGAGTTCTGGTTCTAGTGACTACAGTTGTTGACATCTGATAGAGCACCTAAGCACAATGGAAAAAAGGAAAAAATATAATATTATAAAAAGAAAGGAGAATAAGAGAACCATTCGGCATAAAGTGAGTAATTTTTTCTCTACAATATTTGATTTTACTCTTCTCTACTTCTTTTAAAAATAGTATCCGCTGTTACAGCAAGATCTAAAAAATTCGTCTAATGTTACATTAGATATAAAAAATTCATCCAATCGTACATCAGGTATGAAAAATTTCTCTAATGATTCACATTAGGTATAAAAAGGGCTATTCAATATTACATTGGATAGAAAAAATTCAGACATCTCTAAAGGATGAAAGGGCAGTTCTTTTATACAGTCAAACTAGTAAAATGTGACAAGCATTTCTACTTCATCTGCTGTTCAGGCGGCTCCACCCTGTCGATATGAGACTCTGTTGTAATGGCGCTACCGACTTTTATTAGCCAAATAGGTCTCATTCCCAATCAGTAGCTCTCATAGCTTTAACACTAAGTAGGATCAGTACTTATGCTAGGGAAAAAATGAAAAAATAGCTTGGAAAGGTGAGGCCTACTCTTCCAGCTTGAACGAAAAACTAACTTGGAAATAAAGTAATATATTACTATTCCGAAAAACGAAAATGGCTTTGGAAAGTATAAATCAACTTTTCCATCAGCTCTAACGAAAGGATCACTTGGGAAGTAATACATTACTATTCCAAAAGTGAGAATGAAATTGGCTTTGGAAAGTATAAATCAACTTTTCCATCAGCTCAAATAAAAAAATGGCTTGGAAAGTATAAATCAACTCTTCCATCAGCTCAAATAAACCGCATGTCTCGCTCAATGGCGTACGGATGTATATTTCTCTCTGTCTTGAAAGTTGACACATATACTCGTCTTGTGTATAGTCCAAACAGTCAAAGGTTTCATATACATATAAAAAATAAGAAGTATTTAAAATAATTATAGATTTTTTTTTTTTTTTAGCTTGCCTGTTTGAATAGGTAATGCAATAAATAAAATGAGTAATTAAATGAATAAATTAATTAGATAAATTAAATTAATTAAATAAATTGAATTAATTAAATAAATAAATGTAAAATGGTTAAAATAGAATGAATAAACGTTTGAATAGCACCTGATGCCTGATTGACGTTTTGTAGAAAAGTTAAAGTTTGCAAAATAAAATAATAAAAAGAAGACTATAAATTGTTTTCTCTTTTTTAGTATGGAAGAAGTTGTTGTTTCTGTCCAATTACTTTTAATTAAAATAAGTTTTATCTAATCTGTTGTTGCAGAGAACAGCAGACCAAATGGAGATAATTTTGATTGATTTTTGACTGATTTGATATTAAACTAGTTTTAGGCTCATAACCTGTTGTGAAACGCGATTGTGTTTCGGGATGCGGACTAGTTGTCAAATATCGAATCTGTCGTAAAGAAATAAAGAAAAGAAAAGAGTTATAAAATTGAGAAGGGATGTTTTATTGTTTTAGTCGTTTGACATTATAAAGAGAAAAACAAAAAGTGAAAAGTACGTTTTTGTTAGGAGCTAAGTAAAAAGAAAAGATATTTTAGAAATAGAAAAAACTGACGTCGTTTGATGTTTTCAAATCTAATTTCAAATTATAGGTTGAGTGAGAGAAAATGAATATGCGAGAGCACTGAAAAATTTTGTGTGACTATAAAAGGATAAAACAATTAATACGCTGAGAGAAACAAAGAATAAAAAATAAAGAAAGACAATAAAGAATAAAAGAAACACGAAGGAAACGAACCATTTTTAGTTAAAACACTAAAAATTGGTCTTGACTAAGCGGTTTCATAACACCTCCCGCGCATGATAACTGACAAAGTCCAAGTTAGCATGTGGAAAAGAAAAAGTAAACATAAATAAAGAAAATAAATAATAAAGAAATAAAAACATTAAGAAATAAAAATAAAGAAAAAC
>JAYVDU010000009.1:0-7381 GCA_043749245.1 Bacteroidota bacterium
CAAGGATATTGGAATAATCATGTTTTCAATCAACAAGGAAAATATTTAGATTTCGCTTCTTTTTGGGCACATACCTTACATGATGGTGTTTTAAAAGTATCTTTTGTAAAAGAAGCTCCTTTTGTGCCTGCTCAAATAGATTCTACTGGAAAAGTTGTTGCTAATGGCGTTGCAGCTATTGTTAATGAATTAGCAGACTCTGCTATTGTTGCCCCTCATATTTTACATGCCGCTGGTGTTAAAACGGAATCAGTTGTTACTTCGGTTCCGACAGCAGATTATAACAAAGCGGCATCTATGGCCGCTTCAGCTAAAGGTGGCGAATGGGAATTAGTAGTTTACGAAAAAGTTGGCTTTGGTAATGGCACTCAAAGTAATAACCCATGGTTAATGGAATTACCTGATCCAATATCTAAAGTAACCTGGGATAATTATATTACTATGAATCCTGCAGACGTTGCTTCTTTGAAGTTAAACGAAATGAAGCGTCAAGATAAAATTGCTTCTATTGCAGAATTAACAGTGAATGGTGTAACAATTAAAGTTCCTGTTTATCCTCAACCAGGGCAAACTGCCGGAACTATTGGTTTAGCAGTTGGTTACGGCCGTACGGCTGAATCAATGAAAGTAGCATTCAACAATGAAACTAAAACATCTGTAGGGGTTAACGCATATCCATTCATTACTGTTGCAAATGATACATTAACCAATGTAAGTTTAGCAGCATCTGTAAAAGCAACTTCAGAAGAATACGAATTAGCAGCTACTCAAATTCACCATACAATTATGGGACGCGAGGAGCAAATTTTACGCGAAGTTTCATTAAACGAATATAAAAAGTTAGAAAAAGAAGAGTTTAACCCATCAGCTACGGTACCAATGCATGGTGGTGGTAAACAACCAATAGCAGAAGTTGATTTATGGGATAGTTTCCCACGTATCAATCATAAATGGGGCTTAACAATCGACATGACTTCATGTATTGGCTGTGCAGCCTGTGTTGTAGCTTGTACTGTAGAAAATAATGTTCACGTAGTAGGAAAAGAAGAAGTTGGAAAAACGCGTGAAATGCACTGGTTGCGTATCGATCGTTACTATACATCTGATATGACCAAAGTAAAAGCACATGAAGATGGTGTTGGAACAAAACAAATGTATTTAGACATGGAGAACCCATCTTTAAATCCAAAAGTTACTTTCCAACCGATGATGTGCCAACACTGTAATCACGCACCTTGCGAAACAGTTTGTCCGGTATTAGCAACTTCTCATAGCTCCGAAGGTTTAAATATGATGACGTATAATCGTTGTATTGGAACTCGTTACTGTGCTAACAACTGTCCGTTCAAAGTACGCCGTTTCAACTGGTTTAACTACATTGATAACTCTATGTTTACGGATATAAATCCTGCACAACAAGATTTAGGGCGTATGGTATTAAATCCTGATGTAGTTGTTCGTAGCCGTGGTGTTATGGAAAAATGTTCGATGTGTGTGCAACGTTTGCAGGCAGGTAAATTAGTTGCTAAGGTTTCTAAAAAGCCAATTGTAGATGGTTCCATCAAAACGGCTTGTCAATCAGCTTGTCCTACAAACGCTATTATGTTTGGCGATGCAAATGATGCAAATGCTGAAATATCTAAGTGGAGAAATGATGATAAGAACTATGTCTTATTAGAAGAAGTAGGTATCAAACCAACAGTATCTTATCTATTAAAAGTAAGAAATCAAGATGAGCCTATGCTTCACGAAGAACATGCAGCGGCTAAACACGAAGAAAAAGGAGCTGAACATAAAGAAGAATATCATTCATAATAAGAAAACTAAAAAATTAATTTATAAATTCTGAATTAAAATAATATGCACGCAGAATCGAACATAAGAGAACCATTGATATTAGGGCACAAGACGTACCGAAATATCTCCGATGATATTATTGCGCCCATTGAAGGTAAAGCAAATAGAACTTGGTATATTTTGTTTACCATTTCTGTATTAGGTTTTATGTGGGGCATAGGCTGTTTATCATACACAATAGGTGTGGGTATCGGAGCTTGGGGATCTAACAATGGTGTTGATTGGGCTTGGGATATTACTAACTTCGTATGGTGGATTGGTATTGGTCATGCTGGTACATTAATTTCTGCTGTATTGTTATTGTTCCGCCAAAAGTGGCGTATGGCTATTAACCGTTCAGCTGAAGCGATGACAATTTTTGCTGTATTGTGTGCGGCTATTTTCGTAACCTTACATACAGGTCGTCCTTGGTTAGATTATATGTTATTTCCTTTACCAAATCAATTTGGTTCTTTATGGCCTAACTTTAACTCTCCATTATTATGGGATGTATTTGCGGTATCTACTTATGCTACTGTATCGATTGTTTTCTGGTACATTGGTTTAATCCCTGACTTCGCAATGATTCGCGATAGAGTAATCAAACCAAAAATGAAAAAAACATACTCTTTATTATCTTTTGGATGGGGAGGAAGTGTTCGTCACTGGTCTCGTTTTGAAGAAGTATCTTTAGTATTGGCAGGCTTAGCTACACCACTTGTATTTTCTGTTCACTCTATTGTATCAATGGATTTTGCTACATCAATTTTACCAGGATGGCATACAACTATATTCCCTCCTTATTTTGTGTCAGGTGCTGTATTTTCAGGTTTTGCGATGGTATTAACACTCATGTTAATTGTTCGTAAAGTTTACAAATTAGAAGCATATATTACTGTTAAGCATGTTGAATACATGAACATTGTAATTATCGTTACAGGCTCTATTGTTGGTGTAGCGTACTTAACAGAGTTATTTATGGCTTGGTATTCAGGTGTTGAATGGGAACAATACGCGTTTTTAAATAGAGCTACTGGCCCTATGGCTTGGGCATATTGGATTATGATGTCTTGTAACGTATTATCGCCACAATTCTTCTGGTTTAAAAAATTACGTACAAGTTTAGCCTTTACCTTTGTATTATCTATCGTGATCAATATTGGTATGTGGTTTGAGCGTTTTGTAATTATCGTTCCTACATTATGCCGTACTTATTTACCATCTACTTGGAATACATATTCTCCTAGTTTTATTGATGTTGGTATATTTGTTGGCACCATCGGTATGTTCTTTTCCTTATTCTTATTGTATTCTCGTACATTCCCTGTAATTGCTCAAGCTGAATTAAAATCAATTTTAAAGGCATCAGGCGAAGAACATAAAAAAGAGGCAGAACACGCTCACCACTAGTAAGTAAGAAGATTATAAAATTAGATATTAGCTAAAAAAATAATATGGCAACTAAACAAATTATACACGGCATTTTTGGAGATGAGGTTCCTTTATTGGAAGCTTGTAAAAAATTGCGCGCATCAGGTATTCGCATCGCCGATGTGTTTACACCATTTCCTGTTCATGGTATTGATCCAATAGTTGGAATTCCACGTACACGTATTGCAATCTGTGCGTTTATATATGGCATTACAGGATTGGCATTAGCTACATTAATGATGTGGTACATGATGATTCATGATTGGCCAAACGATATTGGTGGTAAACCAAACTGGGCTTATTACTTTAATGTACCCGCTTATATTCCAATTTCGTTTGAAGCAACTGTGTTTTGTGCTGCTCACGGTATGTCATTAACGTACTTATTACGTTGCTGGTTAGTTCCTGGTGCTAAAGCTAAAAATCCGGATCCTCGCACAACGGATGATAAGTTCATGATTTATTTAGAATTAAATGATGAGCAATCAAAAAAAGCAGATGAAATTTTACGTTCCACTGGAGCTGAAGAAGTAAATTATAAAGGCACAATTACAATTGAACCAAAGTATTAATTAGATAAACACCATTCGATATGATATTTACATTTAAAAATCTTAAACTAGTAGCTTGCGGCACCTTTGCGGCATTATTAGTTACGGGTTTTACTTCATGCGGCAAAAAAGACGTTAACAGTCCTGGCTTTGAATTTATGCCAGACATGTATCGTTCACCTTCTGTAGAGTCCTACGGAACTCATGTTATTAATAAAGACACTTTATATAACGCGATGTTACCTGTTAAAGGGACCATTTCAAGGGGTTATATTCCTTATGTATATCCTAATACAGTTGATGGATACGAACAAGCTGGATTATATTTAAAAAATCCAATCGTATACTCTGAAAGTATAGAAAAAGAAGGAGAAGTATTATTCGGTAAATTCTGTGTACACTGCCATGGCGTTGCAGGAGCGGGTGACGGAAAAGTAGGATTGAAATTGCCTGGGCCACCACCAGCATATAATGGAGCTGCATTAAAAAATTTACCAGAGGGCAAAATTTTCCACACCATTACTTATGGAAAAAATTCAATGGGTTCACACGCTAGTCAATTAACTCAAGAAGAGCGTTGGAAATTAGTGTATTATGTGCAAAAATTACAAGGGCCAAAAACAGTGGCAACTGATAGTACAAAAATAGTGGCCGCAGTTCCAACATCAAAAACTAAATAACTAAAAACGAATTTTTTAATACGACTGATTTTTTTAATATGAACACTGATAAATTAAATTTCGTAGTACCCGCAAAAGCTAAAATGACATCATTCATTTTGATGGGACTTGGCTTAATATCGATTATTTGCATGTTTATCTGTGATGTTGCTCCGGAAGGAGATCATCATTATCAACATACAAGAGCATGGGCTAATATTTTTGCCGGCTCTTTCTTTTTCATGGCTATTTCATTAGGTGCTGCATTCTTTTTAGGATTACAATATGCTGCAGAGTCGGGTTGGTCAACTTCTGTTAAACGTATTATTGAAGCTGTTACTTGGTATTTACCTTGGGGATTATCATTTTTAATGTTAGTGTTTATTTTAGGTCAATTACACATGCATAATATTTATCCATGGATGACTGAAGGAATTGCTGATACAGCTTCTCCTAATTACGACGCTGTTATCGCAGGTAAAATAGGATATTTCGGAGCATTTTGGTGGATTCGTACTATTTTATATATGGTTGCTTGGGTTTTCTTTACGTGGAAATTACGTAAAAACTCTCTAGACGCCGATTCTTTAGGGCATGAAGAAGCAAAAGGCTTTCACTGGAAAAACATTAAATTATCAGCTTGGTTTATGGTAGTGTTTGCAGTATCCTCTTCTACATCTGCTTGGGATTGGTTAATGAGTATTGATACACATTGGTTTTCAACGATGATGGGTTGGTATGTATTCTCCGGAATGTGGGTAAGCGCATTGACAACCATTACAATTTTAGTAGTTTGGTTAAAGAAACTAGGTTATTTAGAATTTGTTACAGAAAGTACAGTCCATGATTTAGGAAAATGGATGTTTGCTATTTCATTTTTATGGACGTATTTATACTTCTCTCAATTTATGTTAATTTGGTATGCTGATATTCCAGAAGAGGTAACTTATTTCCACACACGTTGGGAATCATATAAAGCATTAATGTGGACGGTATTATTTGTAAATTTTGCTTTTCCAATGATTATGTTAATGAGCCGCGACTCTAAACGTAACTTCTTTTTCTTAATATTTGTTGGAACAATTATTTTTATAGGACATTATTTAGATATGATAATGATTGTGATGCCAGGTACTGTTGGTCATAACTGGACAGGTTTAAGCTGGATGGAGTTAGGGAATTTCTTATTCTTTTTAGGATTATTTATATATGTGGTTTTAACTAATTTATCAAAACGTCCATTAAGGGTTAAAAATCACCCATTCATTGACGAAAGTATCCACCACTCTTACTAATACTAATTTAAAAGAAAACATTAACTTAATAGAACTATAGAATATGAAATTATTAATTTTTTTCGGACTTATACTTTTAATCATTGCTGTGCATCAATTGATGCGTGTTATTGAGCTTTCTCGTCAATTTAAAAAAGGTAACGAATGGTCGCCAACCGATAGCGATAACTCATTTAACGGAAAGTTAATGCTTATTGTCGGAATTTTGTTTTTAGGACTTTTATTATGGCAAATTGATCGTTGGGAAGATAATTCTTTGCCATCAGCGGCATCAGTGCATGGTTTAAAAATAGATTCATTATGGAACATCAATATGTGGATAATTACAGTCGCATCGATACTTACAAATGGTGCGCTTTTTTATTTTGCTTATAGATATTCTGGTAAAAAAGGAAATAAAGCAACTTTTATAGCTCATGATAATCGTTTAGAAATGGTTTGGACAGTAGTTCCTGCAGTAGTTTTAGCAGGTATTATTATTTATGGATTAAAATATTGGAACGAAATTACAGCAAAATCTGAAGATACAAATAAAGTAACGATTGAGTTATATGCAAAACAGTTTGATTGGACTGCTCGTTATGCAGGAAAAGATAAGGTATTAGGGCAAACAGATTATCGTCAAATTAGTGGTACAAACGATGTTGGTATGGACACATTAGATGCAGCTGGCAATGATGATGTCATTATCAAAAATGAATTTCATATCCCAGTAAACAGAGAGATTCAGTTCAAAATGCGCTCACGCGACGTTATACATTCAGCGTTTATGCCTCACTTTAGAGCACAAATGAATTGCGTGCCGGGTATGGTAACAGAATTTAGATTTACACCTAATAAAACTACCGCTCAGATGCGCAAAGATCCTTACGTTATTCAATTAATGGCTGGGATTAACCAAGTCCGTGGTACAGAAAATAAAGAAGCTGTAGAATTTGATTATATACTACTTTGTAATAAAATTTGCGGTTCATCACACTTCAATATGCAAATGACAATTATTGTTGATACAGAAAAAGATTACAATGATTGGATCGCAAAACAAAAAGCTGTGAAAACATTAGCTACTAAATTATAATTAGATTTTTATATAAAAACATTGTTGGACTAAAATTAAAGCAATAAAAAATGGCAAACGCACATTCAGAAAATATTACAGAACACGCAGGACATCACGATCACGCTCATGAAGAACATCATGAAAGCTTAGTGAGTAAATACGTATTTAGTATGGATCATAAAATGATTTCTCGTCAGTTTTTAATAACGGCTATTATCATGGCTGTTGTAGCGATGACGATGTCAATCATTTTCCGTATGCAATTGGCTTGGCCAGGAGAAAAATTTGGGTTTATTAATGCCATGTTAGGCGATAAATGGGGTAAAGACGGGATTCTTGATCCAAATATGTACTTAGGTTTAGTGACGATACATGGTACTATCATGGTATTCTTTGTATTAACAGGTGGTTTAAGTGGAACGTTTGCTAACTTATTAATTCCCTACCAAGTGGGAGCGCGTGATATGGCTTCCGGATTCTTAAATATGTTATCATATTGGTTCTTCTTTTTATCTAGTGTGATTATGTTATCTTCTTTATTTATTGATG
>JAYVDU010000010.1:0-20437 GCA_043749245.1 Bacteroidota bacterium
TTCGTCTGTTTTAGCTTTTATGATTAGTTGAGCGGATGTTGTTGCAGGGTTTGGATCTATAATCACACCGTTGTCATCGTTATTATATTCTTTAATACCCACATAAATTTGATTTGAAGAAGTGTTGGTAACATAACTCGCACTGCCGTCTTGATATTCGGCTACAACTACATAACTATAGTTTTGAAATGGCACGAAAGAACCACCATAATTGTAATCAAAAAAAGTAGTATCAGAAATGTTGTTCGTTGTATAGCCAACGAAAGTAAAACCTGTGTAGCTTGGAGGCGCAGTTTCTAGGTTAGAATGTGCCCAAGATGAAAATCCATTTTTTCTATATACATTATATCTTTTAAAAGGGTTAACTCCTGAAGTTGCATAGATAGCTGGTTTATGCCACGCTAAGCGAATAAATGTATTGGAAGAATTAGTCGTTAAATTTGTAGGCGGGTGTGGAATAACTTTCACGTTAAATGTTTTAAAATCAACCAAAGCTACTGGCGCATGATTATCTTTAAGTTTCATCGTAATTTGATAAGGTAATCTTTTAATATGATCGTAAAGTGTGTACCAGTTAAAATTACCTATTGGATTTGATGGATTTGGAGATGAAGAAAATGTAGATGGATTTGTACCAGCCGCAAAAGAACCGCCATTAGCGCTAAAGTTTAACATATCATTATCAAGATCACTTACCAGAATAGTTTTATTAAATATAGAGCCAGCAAGTATACAGGTATCGCTGCTATTTATCATAATGTGGGGCCCATTATTATTAACACAATTTCCAATATCAACTTGCATATCGCGAGTTATAAAACCAATAAGTATATAATTTCCGCTTGGGTCTTTTCGCCATTCCTTAATCTTCATGGCTAAATTGTATTCTCCTTGTATTTGAGGGGTACACCAAATTAAAGTGCCGGTAATTGAATCAACACCAAAATAACCACTAACTGTGGTAGGATAAGTATAGCCAGCACAAACAGCTCCATTTGTGGTAAGGCAATTTGTTAATTCATATGACAAACTATCGCCGTCAATATCATAAGCTCCCGGATTGTGCATAAAACATTGGCCAACACAACCTTGATCAATAGGCGGAAATGTGAGTATAGGTGAATTATTTGGTCCTGAAAAACTTGAAATAACTAAGAGCGATTGTATATAAAAAACTTGATTTGAGGAGTTAGACATATTAAGGATTCCCGCATTTCTGTTAGGATCTTGCATGTTTATGATATAGTTGCCTGGCCCTGGATAGGTGTGTGTAGTTATATAATCATTTAAGCGTGTTGTTCCGCCTGGTAAATTAACACCGTCCATTGCTGTTCCTGAACATGCCGTACTTGTTGTCCCGTTTGACCTGTTGACTCCTGCAATAACACCATCTCCAAAATCAACGGTATCTTGGCACCTATCAGGTGGAACAATACCACCAATAACAGTTAAGTTAGTATACGTTGTAACTTTTATTTGATATGTGTAAGGTCCTGGCCCAATCCATTTATAAGTAATTTCACCTGAGCGATTGTGTGATGCTTTAGCTGTAAAAAACAATCCTATAAAAAAGAAAGCCAATAAAAAATTACGTTGTTTTTGCATAATGTAGAGTTTAGAGTTTAATTTTTAATAATTTTTTTAGTAATGTTAGTGCCTTTGTTGCCAGTAATTTTTACATAATAAATTCCAGTCGATACATCGCGTAAGCTGAATTGAAATGTGTTTTGGAGCACTTTAATCCAATCACGTAATAAAACAGTTACTAATTTTCCTTGCGCATCGTATAATTCAAAGTTTACATATTCTATTTGCGATAAATTTAATTCTATGTTAAATAAATCTTGTGCAGGATTTGGAAATAATAAAGTGGGAGCATTATTTTGAGTGTCTATGTTTTTTATTCCAACAATAGTTGTGGCATTTATTCCTATTTGCGCTAACCAAGTTCCGTGCGCGTTTGGATATGACAAGCTGTATTGATAGCCATAATAACCACTCATCCAAACTTCGCCTGGGTTATTATACTTGCGCTGAGAGCCTGAATAATCGCCCCAACGCTCTAAATTTCCCGACAACAGATTGATAGGTTTAGCCCCATTTTTTATTCGTAATATATTTGAAAAATTCCCTAAAGCATCCGCTTTAATAGCAGAACAACCCGCGTTCAATTTATTAGACGTATGATTAAAAGTAATGATGGCGGTATTATCCGAAGCGTTTAATCCTGCATACGAAATATTTGGATAACCAAAATCAACCGTATCATTAGCGATGATGTATCCGGAAGCTGTTGCAGCAGCACTCTGCGGACTATCAATCACGCCATAATACACAGTCACATGATTGTTTGTGGGGTTTTTAGTATTATGCACATACTGTATTTTATTATTTTCGTAAAAAGCACCCATCACACGAGCATCATTGGTAGCAAGGGTTTGCGTGGCAATGCTTTGTCTGCCACCAGGAGGAAAATAATAGGATTGATTTGATTTTAATACTTTAACGGTTACAGTGTTGGTTGGAGAACCAATGGTATCAGTTACTTCAGCAACAAAGACCGAATCATTTTGAGAAGCAAAATTCCGACTCGATACAAAAAACATATTAGGTTTATAAAGTTTACTTCCTCCTTTTGCAGGACATAAATTACGTAAGGATTTAGAACCGTATTTGATACCGCTATGAAAAACCGCGCCTAATGGCAATCCCGCATAACCACTATCTTTTTTAATTTGCCAAATTACTGTTTCTACAAAACCCGTTTGCCAAGAGCTATCATTGTATAATAAGTTAATGCTTAAAAACACTTCCTTCTCTGTCATAGCAAGCATAGGGTAATCCGACCATAGGTTATTATTTAATGGGTTGCCGGGCAGGGTGTATAAATTCCAATTTCCATTCGGGTTATTGGTTTGCGAAAAACCAAAAATCAGTTTACTCGTTGTATCTACATAGCCTGTAAAGCACATAAAAATAAAGCGATCTGTTTTTGGATCGTACAATACTTTTGGATCACTTTCTTGGTGCTTGCTATTAACAGGCGCGGTAAAGGCGGCTAATGATTTTAACGGAGAACCTGTAAATGTTTTCGTGTTATAAACTAAAATGTTTGTGTTAACGACTGACATAATAATTCCTGAATCAGAAATAGCAATATCGTTATCGTTTGGTGTGCTTGCTCCCCAGGCGTTTCCAAAATAATTAACCCCTAAAGCTAAATTGGGCAATAAGGACTGTGTTGTATTAGAGGATAAACGTGTGTTTTTTGTTTCAGGATAATTATAGTGTACCATTTTTTCTGACCCCGGCTTAGGCATTTCCTTCACTAATAAAGCAGGGCTAAAATCTTGAGTAATGTTTGCTAAATTAATAGTTGCTTGTTTGCTAAATGTAAAGCGCTTTTGGTTAGAAGAAGATTGAGCTATCATTTGAATTGATAGTAAGTAAAAACAAGAGTAGTAAATTATTTTTTTCATTCTAAATAGCGTTTTTTGTTTTGAGATTACTCATTAAAACAGTAATTAAAGATAACTAAAAATCGAACATAAATGCGTTAAAAATGGTTTTTGCAATTAAACAACATTTACATCACAAACACAAACTTTTCAACGCCTTTATTTTAAAATTATTCGTCTAAAAAACGATTTAGCATTCGTATTAGTAGTAATTTTACAAATCTTTAACAAACTATTTTTCATGAGCACTCAACATCATGGTCACGTAAGTAAAATTACAGCAGCAGGTTTATTAGTAACCCTTGGAATTATTTATGGAGACATCGGCACATCTCCTCTTTATGTAATGAGCGCTATTATTGGCAAAGATGCGATTAATAAAGATATTGTGATGGGTGGAATTTCCTGTATTTTTTGGACACTAACTCTTCAAACAACGATTAAGTATGTTATTTTAACGCTTCAAGCAGATAATAAAGGTGAGGGCGGTATTTTTTCTCTTTACACATTAGTTAAACGTACAAAATATAAATGGCTCATTGTGCCCGCAATTATAGGCGGTAGCGCATTATTAGCAGATGGCATCATAACACCGCCCATTTCTGTGGCCTCTGCTGTAGAAGGATTAAAAGTGTATAGTGCGGAGTTAAATACCGTTCCTATTGTAATAGGTATTTTATGTGGTTTGTTTTTTATACAACAATTTGGTACTGCATTTATTGGTAAATTTTTTGGACCATTAATGACGGTTTGGTTTGTGATGCTTGGCGCCTTAGGTATATGGCAATTAACAAGTAATTGGGGAATTTTGGCGGCGTTAAACCCATATTACGCCTATAAGTTATTAGTTATACATCCTTCAGGTTATTTAATTTTAGGTTCTGTATTTTTATGTACAACAGGGGCAGAAGCCTTGTATTCAGATCTTGGTCATTGCGGAAAACAAAATATCCGTATCTCATGGATTTTTGTAAAATCGATGTTGGTTTTAAATTATTTCGGACAAGGCGCTTGGCTTATTGCGCACGAAGGCAGAACTATGGATTCGTTTAATACCCCAAACCCATTTTACGCATTAATGCCTGAGGAATTTTTGCCCTATGGCATTGTTATAGCAACTATTGCTGCTGTCATTGCTTCTCAAGCATTAATCAGCGGTTCGTTCAGTTTAATTAATGAAGCGATGCGTTTAAATTTATGGCCGAAAGTAGGTGTAAAATATCCTTCTGAAATGAAAGGACAATTATACATCCCATCGTTAAACTGGTTGCTGTTGGCTGGCTGTATTGGCGTTGTGTTGTATTTTAGAGAAGCTTCAAACATGGAAGCAGCGTATGGTTTAGCAATCGTATTATGTATGTTAATGACTACCACGTTACTTAATTTTTATATGCACATGCGAAGGTATAATCCGTTTTTTATTTATATAACAATTACAGCCTATGTCATTATTGAGTTATCCTTTTTAGCTGCTAACCTTAGTAAATTTACGCATGGTGGTTGGATAACTTTATTAATTGCCAGTATTTTAATGAGCATTATGACCATTTGGTATTTAGCAAAGAAAATTCGACAACGGTATGTTGATGTTGTTAAGTTAGCCGATCATCAGCAAAAATTAGTGGATTTAAGTAATGATGAATCTATTCCGAAATACGCAACGCATTTGGTATATATGACTGGTGCAAATAATCCGGAAGAAATTGAATCGAAAGTTATTTATTCTATTTTACAGAAACGACCTAAGCGTGCTGATATTTATTGGTTTGTGCATGTAGATGTTATGGATGAACCATACCGCATGGATTACAAGGTTACACACGTGGCAGCAGATGATATTATTCGTGTTGATTTTAGATTAGGATTTAGAGTAGCGCCTAAAGTAAATTTAATGTTCAGAAAAGTGGTGGAAGATTTAGTTAAAAATCATGAAGTGGATATTACGAGTCGTTACGAATCACTTAACAAAAACAATATCATTGGAGATTTTAAATTTGTAGTGCTTGAAAAATTCTTATCCTACGAAAACGAATTACCATTCTTTGAGAAAGTTATTTTAAATGCATATTTCATACTTAAGAAATTCAGTATCAGTGAAGCCAAGGCATTTGGATTGGACAGTAGCTCTGTAAAAATCGAGAAATTCCCAATGATTATAAGCCCCGTAAAGGATTGTAATTTGAAACGAATTTTTTAAGAAAAACAACGTCGATTGATTGTTTTTATATCATGTTGTTAGGAGAAATAGCAAAAGACCTTCAAGGTTTTAAATCCCTGAAGGTCTGGCAAGATCAAATAGTAATAAAGACTTAATGTCAATTCGTAACACTGCTATCGAGGAAAGTTAAAAAATATATAAGTTAAACAATAAATGTGAATGGCATAGGCAAACATTATTTTATTAACTCTTTTACCAAGCTTTCAAATTTAGCTTTAAAAATAATGTATTCATTGCCGGTTCCGGGCCCATTAAATCCGGCATAAATGGTTTTTACAGTATGGTTTTTGTCTAATAAAATTAATGTTGGAAACGTCGTAATCTCATTCAAAAAAGGTAAACTTTCTGATGCTTTGTCCTTACCTGTTAAGCCAGTAATTAGAAACTCATAACGTGCATCAAACTTTGTTTTTAACCGTGTAATGTTGTTTTTTGCTTTATTTAAATCAGGAGTTCTTTCATAAGCTAATGCAATTATTTCTAACCCTTGATTAGCGTATGTGTTGTATAAGCCCGCTAAATAAGCAGTTTCATCCATACAGTTAGGACACCATGTTCCCATTATTTGTATGATAACAGGTTTGTTTTTATAGCGAAGGTCGGCAAGCGATACTTTTTTATCTAAAAGATTATTAAACGAAAACGTTACTTTATCGGATTGAGATTTTAGTTTTGTAATTGTTTCCGGATCACGCAATTTATAAACATCATTTCGTTTGCCTATCCATGGCTCTTCCCATGCAGTACCAGCATAATAATGACCATTAATAATTTCAGTCCCATTGTTTTCTGCTGTAAACACATAAGCGTGAGAACCATCAAAACAAGAAAGGTATAAGGTACCATCATGAACCATGCCTTCTAAATAGCGATAATCACCAGTTTCGGTTAAAAAAGTTCCAGTAACATAACTACTGTTATTTGCATAAGAAAACATGCCAATTGCCTTACTACTATCTTTGGCGTTTGGACTAAAAGCGACCTCCCATTTACCTTCGTAAAACGGATTTGATTTTTCTGGTAAAAACAAAAAGCGCTTGAGGTTGCCGTAATTCGCCATAAATGGAATAATATTGTGTTCTTTTTTCGCATGATTTACCCATACACCTTTTAATAAAGTATCTCCAAATAATTGACATCTAAATTCGGAATCAAAGACTGGCATTTTAAAATTGAAGGAATCTTTTTTAGCTGTAATTTCAGTAACAATGATGCGTTCTTCAGCATTATGTATAACGAGCTGTGTTTCACCAGCTATTTTTTTTATTTCAAAATTAAAAGGTAATTCTCTGTTTTTTTCTGCATTCAACATTAATACGCCTCGCCAAATGCCCTGTTTAGCTTGCTTTTGAGAGCATAACGTTAAACTCAAAAAAAGAAAAATAAAACTAACAATTGTTTTCATAGTGTGATTCTTGAACTATAATCCTTTGATGCAATCAATAAAAAACTTCGCTTTGTTTTTATCTATATCAGGATATAAGCCATGACCTAGGTTAGCAATATAACGTTGTTTGCCAAATGCAGAAACCATTTTACGGGCAGTTGCTTCAATTGTTTTTTCATCAGCATATAACATGCAAGGGTCGGCATTACCTTGTAAGGTTTTTTCGTGGCCGATAATAATGCGCGCATCTTGAGGATTAATAGTCCAATCTAAACCAATGGTATTGCAATTTAATTTTGCCATGTCGGCTAAAGCAAAGTGGGCATCCTTGGCAAATACAGTTACTGGCGCTAATGGTTCGATGGCATCACAAATTTTTGAAATGTATTTTAAAGAAAACTCTAAATAGTGTTCATGCCCTAATACGCCTGCCCAACTATCGAATAACTGAATCATATCAGCACCTGCAGCTACTTGTGCTTTTAAATAGTTGATAGTGCTTTGTGTAATTTTTTCTAATAATTGATGCGCCATAGCGGGCTCTTGATATAAAAATTTCTTAGCCTGACTAAATGTTTTACTTCCACTTCCTTCCACCATGTAAGCCATTAATGTCCACGGAGCACCACCAAACCCAATTAACGGCACGCGATTATCCAAACCTTTTTTTGCCAATTTAATAGCTTGTATCACATAGTCTAAATCGCCGGCATCAGCTATATGTAAATCATCAATGTCTTTTTGTGATTTGAGTGTTTTTTCGAAGTTAGGGCCTTTGGCTTCAATCATTTGGTAAGGCAAACCCATTGCTTCAGGAATAACTAAAATATCCGAAAAAATAATAGCAGCATCTACACCTAAAATATCAACTGGTTGAATGGTTACTTCAGCAGCTAGTTCTGGGTTTTTTACAAACTCAATAAAATTTTTGGCACGTGCACGTGTTGCTTTGTATTCGGGCAATATACGCCCTGCCTGACGCATTAGCCAAATTGGCACACGTTCCACTTGTTCTCCTTTTGCTGCTCTTAGTATTAAGTCGTTTTGATACATATTAATTTAAAATTTCGTTGAGGTTATTTTTTATTTTATTACAAATATCATCTAAAGGTAAATCATTTTCGTCCTCACCAAAAGGGTCTTCAATTTCTTCTGCAATTAACTCAATGCTTGCAAATACATATAATACAATGATGGTTATAGGAACTGTAGTATAACCAAATTCGCTTCCAAAAAATATGGGTAAAGACATAATGTATAAAAATATCATTTTCTTTAAAAAAATATTATAGGAATATGGAATGGGTGTGTTTTTTATTCTTTCACAAATACCGCAGTTATCGGTAAATGATTTCAATTCTTCATTCAACACATATACATGTTCGCTCGCTAAATCTTTGTTTTGATGTAGATTATGTATTTTTTTATACAACGATTTTGCAATAACATTGGGCTTATGATGCGCCTCTTCAAATATGGATAACGACATATTATCTGTAGGAATGAATTCAGTTTGTACGTATTTATTTCTTAAATGATTTTTTAAACTAAACACATAATTACGGATTAAATGATTGAGTTCTAATTTGTCTTTTTCGTGTACAAGAATGGCGGATAATTTGAGCGATAAATTTCTAGCATTGTTAAGTATACTACCCCATGCTTTGCGTCCTTCCCACCAGCGATCATAAGCGGTGTTGGTTCTAAACACTAATAACATGGATAATACAAAACCTAAAATGGAGTGCATCACTGTCGAATTTTTTATGGTTAGATGAAAGTAATGTTCTTCAACATAAACAATTACTGCCGCATATATGCCAATAGAAATAAGCGAAAAGAACAGAATTCTAAACGTATCACTTTTGTGAAATTGTAGTATTAATTTAAACCAGTCTTTAGGATTATATGTCACCATAAATATGGATGTAAATGTAAGGTGTTTTTTAATTAAACACACATTTTAAAACGAGTAGATCGCGCCACTACAGCGTATTGTTTTTGATATAACTCCAGAAATACTTCCTAATTGAGCTTAAATAGAGCGTTTTTATCAATCTAATTTGCCGTTCGTATAGATTTAACTTAATTTTTTTGGTGTTAAAGCAGATTATGGTTTAGTTTAGAGTGTACATTAAAATTTTAAAAAATGAAAAAGATACTTTACGTAACACTTGCCTTGTTTTCTATAGGAAAAATTATTGCTCAAGAACACTATTGCGCCCAACATAAAGCACAAAATATCCATAAAAAAATGTCGGCAGCGTTGCCTCCGGGTTATGTGCCACCAGAAAGCAAGTATGATTTGAAATTTTATAAACTTAATCTTAATGTTGAGCGAAATACCACGTTTATCAGTGGAAATGTATTAAGTAAAGCAAAGGTTGTGGTTGCAAGTTTAGATACGTTTGCTTTTTTATTACACCAAAATTTTACGATAGATTCTGTATATGTAAACGGAGCTAAGCGTAATTTTATTCGCAAGGATAGTTTAATTAAAGCAACAGCAGGAACACCAATTCTTCAAAACCAGTTATTTGATGCGATTGTATATTATAAAGGTACAGCGCCAAGTGGCGGCGGGGCAGCTATTGGAGATGGTTATAGCGCAGGAACATCTGGCTCTTGGGGTAATCAAGTAAGTTGGAGCTTAAGTGAAAGTTTAGTGGCCTATCAATGGTTTCCTTGTAAACAAGATTTAAGAGATAAAATAGATTCATCGTGGGTATTTGCAACAACAGATTCTACAAACCTTGTTGGCTCAAACGGCTTATTAACAAACGTTGTTACGGTTGGTGCGAAAAAACGTTTCGAATGGAAATCGCATAAACCGATTGCTTATTATTTAATATCTGTAGCTACAGCAAAATACAAACAGTATAATTTATATGCGCATCCGATGTATTTAGCTCCTGATTCAATCTTTATCCAAAACTTTATTTATGATAACGCTATTAATAATGCCGCATGGAATACGCAAAAAACCGCACTTAATAAAATCGTAGCTACTATTGAATTAGAATCTAAATTATATGGTATGTATCCTTTTTATAAGGAGAAATACGGGCACTGCATGGCTCCCTTTGGAGGAGGAATGGAACATCAAACAATGACCAGTCTTGGTTTTTTTGATTTCGAAATTGACGCGCATGAGCTTGGACACCAATGGTGGGGCGATAATGTAACCTGTGCATCGTGGAAAGATATTTTTATGAATGAAGCTTGGGCTAGTTATACGGAATATTTATGCGATCAATATTTACCAAGTATTTCAGGAACCACAGCTTCCGCAAAAATGACAACGGTTCATAACAATGTGATGTCGCAATTGGGCGGAAGTTCCTATTTTACAAATGCAGATACCATGAACGCGAATGTTATTTTTAATAGTCGTTTGACGTATGATAAAGGAAGCGCTATTTTACACAGTTTGCGTTATGAAATAAATAACGACTCTGTGTTTTTCCCCGCCATCAGAGCGTTTCAAAATGCATACAAAAACAGTGTAGCATCTGTAATTGAATTTAGAAATTTTATGGCGACCTATACTGGAATTAATTTTACGCAATTTTTTAATCAATGGTATTACGGACAAGGTTACCCAACTTTTGATGTGAAGTTTGCAAAATCGGGAAACGTATTTTATTTGAAATCAACACAAACGCAATCTATGCCAAGCGCCACGTCTTTATTTATTACAAATGTGGATTACCGGGTTTCGCGCACGGCAATGGCAGATACTGTATTGAGATTGATGCACGGACAAACCATTGAAAATTATACAGTGGCTTTAACAGGCTCTGTAACTAGCGTGTTTGTTGACCCAGCTAATTGGATTTTAAATAAAGTGATTGGCCCAGTGCAAGATAATTCGATTATGGTTGGAGTACCTGAATTAGAGATTGCATCTGTATTTATTGGCCCAAATCCCATGTCTGATTTATTGTCAATTACCGTTAACACCAATGATAAATATTCAATAGAAATCATTGATATTACTGGAAGACAGATTTTAGCCCAATCGTTTAACAATCAGGTAGAGTTTGATGTTTCTAAATATGCAAATGGTATTTATAATGTAACTATAAAAAATAATCAAAACGAAATAGTGAAAACAACGAAGGTTGTAAAAAATTAAAATTCGATTATAAATTAATTAAAAAGGTTGTCTTTAAAGGACAGCCTTTTTTTTGTCAGGCAAAGATACAAAATGTCGAAGTAAGTTGTATGAAGATATGGCAAAAATTTATTGGCTAAAGGAAGTAATTTTAGGTATTGAATAAACATTTTATAGTCATTTACGGTAACTTTATCGTAAGCTAATCGACTTCTCTTTAAATTTGAGGTACTTCTAATATAATAAATAACAACATTTATTACTTTTAATTAATTAAAGTAAACTAATTAAAATTAGTTTACTTTAAACAAATAATTACCTTTGAAAGACAAAAAACATATTATGAAAAAAATTTACATTTTATTTCTTTGTTCTTTATTCATAAATATTATGAAAGGACAAGTTTGTACACCAACAGTAATGGCAAGTAGTTCGAATATATGTAGCGGAGATAGTGTTACATTAAGTGCAAGTGGCGCAACTAACTACACTTGGATGCCTTCTGGAGAATTTACAAATATAGTTACAGAGAAACCATTATCTACTACTATTTATACACTATTTGCATCAACAGGAGCATGTACTTCATCTGTTACAATCCAAATTAGTGTTAGTTTACCCCCCTCTGTTTCCGTTTCAGCGTTTAATAATTCTATCTGTGCAGGATCAACAACTAGTCTATCAGCAAATGGTGCAACCAGTTATTATTGGTCCCCTGCATATAGTGTAAGTGATTCTCTTGCTTCATTTGTGGTCGCGAGTCCTAGTATTTCTACTACTTATACGGTTGTTGGTTACAATGGGGTTTGTCAAAGTTCCGCATATATTACTCTAAATGTTATTCCTAGTCCAGTTTTAAGTTTTTCAATACAAGCTGATGCAACGCCGCACGTTTGGAATATTTATCCCACTTGTTCAGGTGGCGCGCTTCCGTATACTTATTCTTGGGATTGGGGTGATGGTAGTAATTCAAATATACAATATCCTAGTCATACATATTCCGTAGCGGGGACATATAATATTGTCTTAAATGTTACAGATGCTAACGGATGCAATGGGGTTTATTCTACAAGTGCAAATTTATTTAAAACAGCAAATAATAATCAAGTATCAACTATAATACAAGTAAATGTTATCAATAATTTAACTACAGGAATACAAACTATACAAAACAACACCGCCATTAGTGTTTTCCCTAATCCCACTTCTGAAAAAGTATACATTAATATGCCAACTTCCGAAAGAGAGCTTGTACTTGAAATATTTGATTTAAACGGTAAACTTGTTATGAATAAAAAAATTAATTTCAGCTCATATATTGACGTTTCTTCTTTGAATAATGGTTTGTATACATTAACAATAAAAGCAGAAAACAGTCTCGTAAACAAAAGATTGACAATAGTTCGGTAACTTTAATCTTTTTCCTTTTTATAGGGCTTTTTTAGTTTTCATTCTCAAAATTTCATTTATATTTTCAGGCAATTTCCACATTCGTTTAAAATATTACTTCATTTTTTCATTCACTATGTAGGGTACTTTACAACTCTATTTATTTTTGATGAGTATAAATCTTTAGAATCTCTAGCCTCCCTTTTGGTATTATCTCTGCCGCTAAGAGTACAAATTATCGAAATAAATTATAAGTAGATATACTTTTAATTTACTAACTAAACATGCGACTTTTTATTGACTAAATGGCTTTTTATTGTATTTGACGGTAACTTTATTGTATTTAATTAGACATTAAATAAGATAGATGTTCAAAAAAATATCTTATGTTTGGGTTTAATAGCATTTTAACAATCGATTATGAAAATCACTAAGCAAACTAAATACCTTACTACTGAAAACTATCAGGAGTTATTTAATAAGCTTATAAAAGATACAACTAAAGGGATTAGAGTTCAAAAAAGCGGGAAACGAATTCGGTCGTCTACAACAGATAGTTATATTTTCACTCAAAAACTACTTAACGAATATGTTGAGCAAACAAAAAACGAATTAAGAATTTATCTAGTTAATAATTTAACTTCTAAGGAAAAAGAACAAGCAAAAAAATATTATAAAAAGTTCTTTTCTGAATTTACAGATTTTCTGTATTTCAAAAAAGATTTTTATGATAATTATGTGGGCTTAATTGTAAAGAGTATTAGAACATTTTTTAATTACTTAACTACCGAACATAATTTAAATATCGGAGAATACCACAAGCTTTTTTATGTACCTACAGAAGAGATACCAATAGTTGTTTTCAGCCCTGAACAATTAAACTATTTAATTTCTGATTTTGAATTAGAAGAGAAATTGCCTAAAGGTCTAAAAGTAATTAAAGATGTGTTTGTGTTTGGTTGTACGGTTGCACTTAGATTTTCTGATTTAATGAGTTTGAAAAATGAGAACTTGTTATTTTACAACGATATGTATCATTTAAAAGTAACCTCTTTAAAAACAAGTACAAATACAACTATTAAATTACCAAAATACGCAGTAGAAATTCTTAAAAAGTATCACAAAAAGCAAAAAACACTTTTACCAACTTTTAGTAAAAGTTATTTAAATAAGAGTTTTAAAAAACTCGCAAGTTTTTTAGAATTTAAAGAAACCTTAATAAAAGAGAGGACTAAACGTGGCGTAAAGTATCCAATTTATAAAAATAAAGCTAAAAGACAACATTATACACTTGCCGACCACATTACCACCCACACAATGAGAAGAACTGCAATAACTAATATGTTACGTTTAGGAATGCCAGAACAAGCAGTTAGAAAGATTAGTGGGCACTCAGCAAATAGCAAAGAATTTTTTAGATACATTGAATTAGCACAATTATTTATAGATGAGCATACCGATAAAGTGTTCGATAAAATAACCCAAAGCAAACCCTCAAATCGAGAATTTTAAGCCTCTAAAAAAGGCTTTTTTTATGCATTTTGATTAACAATACATCTCATAACTACCTCATTTTAAGTAACAACTACTATCCATTTGGTAGTGTAGCCAAAGGTCGCTCTTTCTCAAGCCAATCCTATAGATACGGCTTTAATGGAAAAGAAAAGGACAACGAAGTAAGTGGAGACGGAAATGAATATGACTACGGCATGAGAATCTACGATGCAAGGCTAGGTAGGTTTTTAAGTGTTGATCCCTTATCAAAAGAATATCCGGGATTAACAACATATCAGTTCGGAAGTAATACCCCGATTTGGATGATTGACGTAGATGGATTAGAGGGTAATCCATACAATGGTGATGTGCCAGAATTGCCAGCTGACGGTGGACGTTATGGAAAAAGAGGCGTGGACTGGGATGCGGTAGCTAATCCTCCCGGAGAGGTTCCTATTGCGGTTAAAAACGCAGGAATTGGCCCTGAAGGAAAATACTATTGGAGTTCTACAACTGATGTATCAGGTAGGGTAATATGGCAAAAACCTGTACAAGTAACAACTTGCGAAATGGTCGACTATAAAGTTACTAAAACTGTTATTGAAATTATTCCTGCTATTCCTCCAGGGCAAGGCACAAAAATGAATGCCACACCGCCGTTAACAGGGTACAATGATTCAAAAAGTACTGGTGGGGTAATTGTACCAAACGTGGTAATACCAGGGCAAGTTGCAATAGCTAGCTTTAGGGCCGATGCTGCAAAAAAAGCTGGGAATTTAGTGAGTATAGATGTTGCAGCAAAAGATAAAAACAACATTACGCAAGGCATTGTTAAAGACCTCCAAAAGAAATATGGAGTAATAATTAATGTTAAATACGATGCTAAATTAACATCTGATTATGTTTATAAAGCAAATTATACCACTCCAATTGTGACTCCTGGTCAACCAGCTCAAATTATTACAAAAGAAGTAGAAGAAGTAAAGACTAAAAGAGTTTGTGATACACAAACTAAACAATAAATTAATTCAATATGAAATCATTAAACAAAACCTTCTTTTATTTATTTATTGCAATTATAATTAATGTAAGTTGCACAAGAACTGATAAAAAAATAACCAATTTTCAGCAAAAGATTAAAGAAATGAAAATTGCACCAACTGAATATTACATTATTAATTCTTCACGAGATACAGTAATTGAAGGGATGCAAGGAACAAAAATCACAATACCTAAACTGGCATTTTGTGATAAGAATGGAAATATTGCTTCTGAAATAAAAATCAAACTAAGAGAATTTTATAAATTGTCTGATATGATATTTTCAAAATTAACAACAAAATGTAATGGGGAAATTATAGAAACAGGAGGTATGGTATACCTTAAAGCTACAAGTGAAAACAAAGATTTGGAAATTGTTAATGGGAAAAGTATTACAATTGAATTTAAGACTAGTTATGATGCCGAGATGAAAGTGTTTTCAGGTGAAACAGATTCTTTAGGAAATGTAAATTGGGTCACGCAAAGTATAGAAAAATCAACTGATGATATACCACGAGTAGATACGATTCCATATTCGCCAAACCTTCATAATGTTTTAACAACAATTAAATTAGGATGGATTAATTGCGATAAGTTTTTGTCTTTGCCCGAAACTACAGAAATTTTTGTAAAAAATCAAGGCGTAATTGATACTAATGTTTTTTGCGGCTTAGTATTGAAAAAATATAATAGCATTATTCCGTCAACATTTACAAATAAAAATGCTGTGAAATTTTATCCAGTACCTTTAAATGAAGAAGTTACAATAATATTAATTTCCCTTAAAGAAGATGAATATTTGTTCGGAGTTAAAGATGTCGTTGTAAATAAAAACACAACCTATGATATTATTATGTATCCCATTTTAAAAGAAGAGCTCACGAAAAAATTATTGGAATTTGATAAGCAAAGATCTTTGTTTTGTTATTCAAATAACTATTAATGCTTAATGCACTTTACTAATTGCAATTCTTCCATTGAATCTACGTTACCAGTTTTTAAAACGATTAATTTGGTTTGGATCATTACAGGAATTAATTGTTTCTTAGATAAATAGTATTCTTTTATTTTTTCTTTTTTAGTACTACTTCTAATTAAACCTTCATTAATTTTAAATACGTAACACTCAACGTCATTTCCTAATACATGAAGTCTTTTTGTGCCATTGTAAGTTACAACTCCCCGGTACTGTATATTGTTGTTTTGTAATTCATAAAAATTAACCGCCTGTAAAGTGTCCATATTTTTAGCTGGAAAAAAGGGCAGGCTGTTATCCTTCCCGTGAGAATTTGTGTAGGTTAAAAAAAAGGTATCCCGAAGTAAAACAAATGTAAAATGAAATTTCTCGTAATTTGACTTCTTATTTGTAATTGAATCAAACCAACACATTTTTCCATTCTCATTCCACAACAATTTTGTTTCTTTAATCATTGTGTCATTTAAGTATGTAGTTTGGATATATTCTAAAACTTCATTTTTATGCTTCAAATAACTCGATTTTAAAATAGTTTTTTGGGCAATACAAGAAACTTGAAAAAATAAGCAACAAATATAAATAACCCTAAAACCCATAATTACAAATATAAACAACTCAAAAGCAAATACTATGGATTAGCATCTTTATCCGCCTGAATTGTTTTTTCGGCAGATTTTTTTGTTGATTTAGCCTCTCCTTCCGCGGCCTTGTCACCACTCTTTTGAGCCCCACTTATCTTTTTATCAATTACTTCAATTAATTGACCTTGTGCTTTATTTAAATCACTGGCAGGGTTCTTTACATCTTTATATTTATTTTCCATATTGTCTGTTAAGCCTTTTACAGTTGTTTTAAATACTTCTTCTGTTATTGTGCCACTTTTTAGTTTTTCAGTTACATCGGCTAAATCTTTAGCCCATAAAAAGGCCTCGTGATTTAAAATGGCGGCACCATCTCCTGCATTCCTTGGTTTTAATGCAACATTTATTTGGAATTTTGCATCCTTAGTAATGTATTTAGAATTTTTGGTCAAACTTTCATTATCCAATGATTTAAAAACTTCTTTCCCTCCTTCTTGTACTAAGACTCCGAAAGTCGTTTCTCCGGGAATTTGATTTGAAGCGTCTGTTGAGAAATATAATACTTGGTCTTTCAACTTTCCAGTTTCAAAACGAGATAATAATTCTTGAGCAACTTTCTCTTCACTCCATAAATCAAAAGATGCTTTATATTTCCCTTCCTGAGAATAAGCATCAGCTTTAATTACGTCACCACCAGCAGGATCAAGAAGAACGATTGGGTTATTAAGAGCAAAATTGTACGGTGAAAAACCCGGATATTTATAAGCTAATGGATCAATACTTTGCCACTTACCTAAACGGGAATCGTAAATCCTTGCGCCAAAATCATAACTATTTCCGCTACCTTTAACTTCATCATCTTTTTCTTTGCCATTAAAGCCGTAGCTATAATGTGTTGTGCGTCTACAAACCAAACTAGATTTATCCTCTGTACACACAGTAAATAAAGATTATTCAAAGAACTATGTATCAAGTACCTTTAGACTTGTTACAAGTCTAAAGGTACTTACTAGAAAATTTAAAAACAAAAAAAAGGAGTTAATAAATTAACTCCTTTTGTAAGTATGAAAAAAAATTAAACTGTAACCGCTAATTCAAATGGATTTGTAATTGATTTACGTCCGAACCTACGCAATAAATCAATTTCATTATTTGGATTCAATTTTTCATGCTTAATTATTTCTTGAACTTTAGGTTGACCTAGTCCAGGAATACGATGAGCGAAAAATGGCCACAAATAAGAAGCCTTGTATGTTTGACTCTTTTCAGGAAAATCAATCAAGATGTCAATTTTGTCTTGACTTTTAAACTCAATAGAATATTCAAACACCCATTCAGAATCAGAGTGATTAAGGTATCCAATCGGCAAATTTTTATATGTTAAAACAAAATGTGCTTGAGCATCTTTAGGCGTAGTAAGTTCTTCTAACTGCTCTTCATTTTTGAAAAGTTTATTTAACCAGCTAATCATTTTGTACCTCCTTTTTATTAATAATATTCATTAATCTATTAAATCTATATACTACACACTTTTCTATGAGTTCTATTCTATGAGAACTATAAAATTTAGTGAAGTCACCCTTCAATAATTTCAGGGTTTTATCTAAATTGTCTTGATTTATAAGTTGTGAGCATTCTTCTTTATAACGTGAATCTAAGGTAAATATTTTATCTATTAAATTAAAATGATTCAAATCATCCAATCCTTCCCAACCTATCTTAGGTTTTGAGCCTTCTGCATATTTTTCAATCTTTTCATCTAACTGCTTCTTAGGTAGCTCCATCCATTTTAGCAACTTTGATTCTGAATCATTCCAAAACAAACCACGTGCCGAATCATAAACGGGCGCAAATATAGGTGTTTTTTTGCTCTCTACATGCTTAATTACTCCCCAATTATAAAAATGCCTGTCATTATTCCCAGTTAAAGCATCAAATACTAACATTTTTACGAATTCTAGCAGAATAAGTTGCGATTCATGTGGAAACATTTTCTCAATAGCCAATTCTGCAAATTGAAAAGTAAAGAATTTTCTAGCAAGCCCTTGTTGTTCGATATTTTCAACCCATTCCTTATCTGATATATAACCAGCAAAAATTTGTGCTCCATGTTCTAAAGATTCATTGTGATTTAAAAAGTATCTGCTTAGAAAACGAAGTTGATTTCCTGCTAAAATCAAACGAGAAGAGGCCATCTTTAACCCTAAAACTTCACCTATTTGATTAAACAAGTACTCGTTTATTGATTCCAACGGATACCATTTATGACCAACTTTTGCAATATATTTTGGCCATGTTTTTATGTTTGATTTTCTAATTTTAGAATCTTGAGAGTACTCATACAGAGCAATGAAATTTTTTGGTGCATCGCCACCAACAGGAAAATCCAATTCCTGCCAATAACCTCTTTTTAATCTACAAATACACTTAGGTAGATTCAGGTTAATCCCACTATAATTTTCAATATTTTCTTCTTTCAACATCATTCAAATTTAACTTTTTTTGTTAAAATTAATACGTTTTATCAATATAATGCTTCGAGTTTTTCTCGTACACCCTAAAGTATGGCCAGTCTTCAAAACGATGAAGGCAAACATCAAGTTCTTTAATTTCAAATCCTGATTTATCACTTAATACTGCTCTCATTTCTTCCTTGTTTTTGTCAATTTCCATTAATGATTCTTGCACAAATCTCATTATTGCATTCGCTTTTTTAACAAGCACAATATTATGACCACTAGTTACAACACCAATACCGGGATTGACAATTATTTTACCATTAACCTCTGTCATTCCTAGCATCAATCCACTCTTTCGTGCTTTCTCTCTTTCCTCGTCAGTAACATTATGTATCATCATCATAGTATCTTCGGTTGTATAGTCTTTAAGAAGTTCAGTCCAATTATTATCAATAATTTCGAGCAACTCCTTTTTTGCGAACACGTATGGTTCGCCATTTTTTCCATGTGGTCTTACATCTATAAAAAAGGCTTGTGTTGGTGTAAATGCTACAAACAAAACAAGTTTAGTTCTTGCGTAAAACTTATCACCTGATTTTTTCCAATCACTCAAATGTAGATGATGAATAAGCCAATCGTTTAAAAGTGGGTCATTATATGAGGGGTTGAATGCCTCTCTACTTTGGTGAAACGTTATATCTTTTCCCACTTGGATTTTTGAGTCAATTTCAAGTAAACCCTGAAAGTTCTCTGTGGGAATCTTTCTCGTCTTTAATGTATCAGATATAAATATTTTTCTAGGAACTGGTTTAATTAATTTCAATTCTAAATTTAGAAAATCAATTACGCAACGATGCACATCCCTGCTGGGAGTATATTTAATGTCGATGCTCTTATAATATTCCTCGATTAACCTTATTATTTCAGTTTGCCAGTTCACTCTATATCGTTTGAGTTCTAAATTTATAAATTATTAATTCAAATACTATCTGATTTTATATTAGTTATTCATTATATCGGAAACCACTTATTCATCAGCTCCCGTTGTTCTTCGATGTTGTTTTGGCGGTATTTAACAGTAGTTGAAATCCACTTTTGCCCCGACATTAATTGGGCTTGTTCGAGAGGTATTTTCTTTTCGTTTAGCCAGTTGGCAATAACCGATTGACGGATGGTTGTGGGTGTTAAATTCCTATCAGGAAACAATCCTTTTAAAGTTGATACCAAATAATGAATATCATCTACCGAAATACGAGTGCCAAGTTTACCTATTACAAAAGCGTTGGTTGGGATAGTATCTCTGTGTAAACTTTTTCT
>JAYVDU010000011.1:0-7345 GCA_043749245.1 Bacteroidota bacterium
CATGGTCTTATTATATTGAATTATACTATGAATTTAGATTCTTTTCAAAGCCCATCAAATGTATGTTTTATTTCAAAAATAGTCAAAGGAATTCAGTAGTTTTACAAGTGATATAAAACTGATGACCGTACACGATATTATTAACGAAATACAGAGTTTAGACAACGAGAATACACGTAAATCAGTGTTTGAGATCAATCGTTTATTACAAAATAATAAAGTGTTATTGCTTAAACACATGGATGCTGAAAACTTAAATCCTATCTTAACCCAATTTGACAGCTTAACACAAGCTTCGCATCAAGAATATACGTCTGAAAGTTTTACATACGATTATCAAAAGCAATATCAGTTATTGATGTACTATTGTAACAAAATAGGATAAACGCACAATTAATATAAATATGAAATTTGAAGATTACCATATCATTCCAGAAATAAAAACTAGCTTAGCGGAGTTAGGTTTCAAACGCCCTACCGATATTCAGTTTAAAGCCATTCCCAATATTTTAAATGGCGAAGATGTATTGGCTATTGCACAAACGGGTACTGGTAAAACAGCTGCTTTTGCAATTCCTATCATTCATTTAATTTCTCAATCGGGAGTAGATGAGGGTGTACAAGCAATTGTGATGGTTCCTACTCACGAATTGGCCATACAAATTACAGAAGTTTTTAATGCTATTGGCAAATATACAGATGTGCGAACACTAGCATTATATGGTGGTGTAGACCAAGATCCACAAATTGAAAAACTACAGCAGGGTGTTGATATTGTAATTGCCACCCCCGGTAGATTATTTGATTTGGTAAGTCAACGACATTTAACATTGCGTGATTTAAAATTATTGGTGTTAGATGAAGCCGACTTGATGCTGGATTTAGGCTTTTACAGAGACATTGAATTTTTAATTTCAAAATTACCGAGTCGCCGACAAACCTTATTTTTCTCGGCAACCATTGATGAAAAAATTAAAAAACTTGCCTATTCTATTGTTCGTAATGCCATTCGTATACAAATTTCGCCTAAAGATCCTGTTTCTAAAAACGTGACTCACTCGGTTATGTTTGTGAGTATGGACGATAAGCGTTTTTTCTTAGAACGCATCGTTAATGAAAATCCTGAAAGCAGAATACTTGTTTTTGTGCGAACCAAAGTGCGCGCCGAACGTGTGTTTGAAGCCATGAAACGTGTTGGTATTACTTGCCAAACAATGCATGGCGACAAAAACCAAGATGACCGATTACAAGTGATGAACGATTATAAAAACGGGGTATTCAAAGTATTAATTGCTACCGATATTAGTGCGCGTGGTGTTGATATTGCCAATGTGGATTATGTGATTAATTATGATTTACCGGATGTTGCCGAAAATTATGTACATCGTGTTGGTAGAACAGGGCGTGGCAATAATAAAGGTGTAGCAGTATCTTTTTGCAGTAACGAAGAAAAACCAATTTTAGAAGAAATTGAGCAGTACATGGATAAAAAAATCAATGTATTAACCGTAAATAAAGCTGATTACTCCGAAACGCTTGCTCTTACTGAGGATGTGAATGGCAATTGGAAAAAATTAATTTCAGATTTTGATTCAGAAGAAAAGGCATATAAAGGAAAAAAGAAGAAAAAGAAGTAGTTTTTACTCTTTGTAATAAATAATGGAATCTATTTTTATTTACTATTTTTCCTTGATAAAAAAAGTAACAAAAAAATCAAGATCGAACGCCAAATTTTGTTTTTAAACGCCCGAAAAGCCTGCGCACTAATTGCTATAAAAATAAAATTTCACACCGTTCGCTCCTACCTACTGCACCATTAACAAGATATGCATTAGTTTGTATCATTCTAATAAAAAAATAGTAGTTACCCTATTATTATTAAAAAAAATACTATTTTTAAGATATGCAATCTAAGTTACTCAAAAATAAATTAGAACTCCGCGCTTTGTATATGGCGATGTGGAGTAATTAGTAAATCATTTAACATGAGCTAATGTGAACATTAACTCAGCATCCTTACTAATTTAATAAACACATTATAAAAAAAATAAAAATGGCAAAAGAAATTAAAAACGTAGAATACGGTTTAGAGAAAATATTTGAAGGCGCTCAAGACTTCTTACCTTTGTTAGGTACTGATTATGTTGAGTTTTATGTAGGTAATGCAAAGCAATCGGCGCATTATTACAAAACAGCTTTCGGTTATCAATCTTATGCGTATGCAGGATTAGAGACAGGTTTAAAAGACCGTGTGTCTTATGTTTTAAAACAAGATAAAATTCGTTTGGTATTAACCACTGCTTTGGTAAGCAATTCGCCTATTGCAGAGCATGTAAAAAAACATGGCGATGGTGTTAAAGTTATTGCATTATGGGTGGAAGACGCTCGTAAATCTTATGAAGAAACGATGAAGCGTGGTGCCAAGTCATTTATGGAACCTGTAGTTGAAAAAGACGAACATGGAGAAGTAGTTCGCGCAGGTATTTATACTTATGGAGAAACGGTTCACCTATTTGTTGAGCGTAAAAACTATAAAGGTGCTTTCTTACCAGGATTTAAAGAGTGGAAAAGCGATTACAATCCTGCTGCGGTTGGCTTAAAATTTATTGATCACATGGTTGGTAATGTTGATTGGGATCAAATGAATGCAACTGTGAAATGGTATGAAGACGTGATGGGCTTTGTAAACTTCTTATCCTTTGATGATAAACAAATTACGACAGAATACTCGGCATTGATGAGTAAAGTAATGAGTAATGGTAACGGGCGAATTAAATTTCCGATTAATGAGCCTGCTAAAGGGAAAAAGAAATCTCAAATTGAAGAATATATTGATTTTTATGAAGGCGCTGGCGTTCAGCATTTAGCCTTAGCTACAGACGATATCATTAAAACTGTTGCAGAATTAAAAGCGCGCGGTGTAGAGTTTTTACCACCACCACCTCAAGCTTATTATGATGAAATACCTAAGCGCTTAGGTACTCACATGAGCATTATGAAAGAAGACATTTCTAAATTACAAGAGTTGTCTATTTTAGTGGATGCGGATGAGGATGGTTATTTATTACAAATATTTACGAAGCCAGTTGAAGATCGTCCAACCTTATTTTATGAAATTATTCAACGTATGGGTGCAAAAGGCTTTGGTGCCGGTAATTTCAAAGCATTGTTCGAAAGTATAGAAAGAGAGCAAGCAAAAAGAGGAACGTTATAAGTAATAACACACATTTTAAAAAGCCGTTTAAAATATATTTTAAACGGCTTTTTTATTTATAAATAAAATCACTGTTGTCCGAGATAGTGAACTAAAGTCCACAAAATGAATGGGATACATTTAGTAACCCCAGACTTAAGTCTTGGGTTATGATGCCCAGTAAAATAAGGGCATTAGCCATGATAATCGGTTTTTAATCGGACACTAATGAAATAAAATATGAAGTTCTTTGTAGTGTATCAGATTACAGATCCCATACGCTTTTGCGACGGGCAACCTTTGGTTTAAAAAACGCTTTATGTTCTAACATAAAGGCCATCATAAAATAAATAATGATAGGCGAACCAAATGTAAAGAAGGATAAATAAATAAAATATAAACGAATATGCGTTGTTCCAATGCCGAGTTTTTTTCCCCACCATTCACAAACACCAAATGCCTGTTGCTCAAACCAAATTATAACATTACTTACCATTATTACAAAGATAAAAAAATATTTATATCCATCATCGTTAAAATGATTTTTTGAGTAATGCTTGGCCTACATGGCAGTGAAGACAGGCTTTGGTTGAGCAAAAGAAATCGAATAACTGTATTTGGGCCTGACTTTCGAGAGCGGATTCTGTTTTAACACCTAGGCTTGTGTATGCTTTAGTTTTTGTATTTACTTCAGCAGGAAGCTGTGCTAATAAATCCAACGCATACTCTTTCAATTCCAAATTAGAATTTCGCTCCGATATGAAAAATAAAAATGGCACAATGGTATTAATCACAATTGTATGAAAAGCTGATTCACCTAATAGCTTAGAGCTTTCTTCTACCTCTGTATCAAATTTATAATGTGTTTTCCAATAAGCTGTTGTTTCGATATTAAAAAAAGATTTCAGCTCCATTAAGGTTGGTTGCTTTTCAATAATATGGTATAACGACTGTTGTTTGCTTATTAAATGGCCTAATTGAGAGATTCGTATTGTAGGAAAATTAACCGGACGAGTTTTAGAAAACTTCCATAGCTCTTTTTTTAAAGGCACCAACTGGTATTTATGTTTTAAAAACTCGTATTCATTTTGCAATAATTTTGGGTAAGCATCAGAAAATAATTCATCTAAAAAACCAGCCGTACCAAATAACAACGCCTCTATTTGAATAGGTTGATCGGCATGTTTTTTTAAAATACTGTAAGGGATTGATTTACCAAGCAGTTCGAAAGCATCATTGTTAATTTTAAATCCAAAATTTCTGCTTAACAAAACATACAACGTATCTTCATAGTTTTGATGACACAGATGAAATAAATTATCTATGCGTTTTGTTTTTTCTTCAATACGAGAAATCGCTAATCTGTCCATCCACGATTTCCAAACAATTTCTGAAACAGTGGTGATTGATTTCCCGCAAGGAATTGTTTGTTTAGACAATTCTAATTGGCTGTATTGCGCTATTAATGAAGGATTAATGATGTTTTTCAATTCTATAACCGACACATTAAATTGTTCATTTTGTGGCAACTCTACATCATGCTCATAAACCACATGTAATACTAAATTATCGTATACTTTATTTAGTTGATGCTTATGTTTTAACCAATCAGACGTTTTAATATGAATCTCAACGTTACCAACTAATAGTAAATCATTAATCAAAACTTTCGATGAAAAAAAATCAGGTCCAGAATCTTGATTATGCTCGCCAATAGTAACAATTTCAATCGTTTCGCCCTTAGTGCCAACAAAACGATTTTGCCCAAGCAACTTATATTTCCAAATGGTATGTAAAAATGCTTCGTTCATTTTTTATTTGATCGGATTAAGAAGTTACAATAATGTATTTAAATCTACTTACCCTCATTAGGCTGAGTCGCTTTCATTGCTAAAATATATTTTGTCAACGCATCTTTTTGAGCGGGTGTTAAATTTGCTTTTGGCGACATATCATCAATTTCATGCATCCAACTTGCTTCTGAACGCTTAAAGATGTTTTTTTGTCCGTGACAATTTGTACAAGCTCCTGTATAAATAGAATATCCTTCTGATAAGGTTTGCGCCGTTGCATCTGGGAACTTCGCTTTAATAGCTGTTAATTGAGCATCTCCAGGGATAATACTCGGAGCTGGTGTTTTTTTAGAAGTACCACAAGACACAACAAGTAATGCAACTAAAGAAAAGGTTATTAATTTTATCATGGTATTATTTTTTTTAATAATATTTTTTAAATTATAGTTAAATGTAAAATTTAATTTTTCTATTCAACAATATTGTACTCGTTTATTTTTCGATACAAGGTTCTTTCGCTTATACCCAATTCTTGTGATGCATACTTACGTTTGCCTTTATGTTTTTTGAGTGCCTTTTTAATCATATCAATTTCTTTATCTTGAAGTGATAAGGATTCTTCCACTACAATTGGCTGATTGAAACCATTGGCAGTATCTTTCACTACAATAGGATTATGAATCGTAACATCATTAACATTAGATGCCACAGGGAAATTACTATCATTATTGTACAAAGCAGTGTTATGTGGCATAACGTCCGAAGAGATGGAACTCAAATTAACATTACCTCCTTGTACAATTGTTTGAACCACTTTTTTTAGATCGTTCAATTCTTTTTTCATTTCAAATAATACTTTATACAACAAATCACGTTCGTTCATATCCGAAGAACCTGAACCACTTTGATAGCCGCCACCTGATAATGCTGGCAATTTATTGGTATCGTAATTTGGTAAATACAGCAATAAACTATTTAACGTAATATCTCTTTCTTTTTCGATAATAGAAATTTGTTCGGTTATATTTTTAAGCTGACGGATATTTCCCGGCCAATAATAATTTACTAATGCTTGTTCTGCCTCGCTATCAAGCTTAATGGCAGGCATACGGTATTTAGTTGCAAAATCACTCGCAAATTTTCTGAACAATAAATAAATATCATCCTTTCTCTCACGCAATGGTGGTAAGTTAATTGGTACGGTATTTAATCTGTAAAATAAATCTTCTCTAAATTTTCCTTTTTCTATAGCAAGATTAAAATTAATATTTGTAGCTGCTACGACACGTACATTTGTTTTCTGTACTTTACTACTTCCCACTCTAATGTATTCCCCGGTTTCAAGTATTCGCAATAACCTTGCTTGCGTTGGCAATGGCAACTCCCCTACTTCATCCAAAAAAATAGTGCCACCATCAGCTACTTCAAAATAGCCTTTACGTGCTTCATGTGCGCCTGTAAAAGACCCTTTTTCGTGTCCAAATAATTCGCTGTCAATAGTTCCTTCTGGAATAGCACCACAGTTTACAGCAATGTATGGTCCGTGTTTGCGCGCACTAAACTGATGTATAATTTGTGGAAATACTTCTTTACCAGTACCACTTTCGCCATTGATAATAACGCTTAAATCGGTTGGTGCTACCTGGCGAGCTACGTCCAAAGCTCTCTCTAATAAAGGACTGTGGCCTATAATGCCGAAACGTTGTTTGATGTCTTGTAGGGTCATTTTTTTAGACTAAAGGGATTTTAGGGACTTAAAAGATGGAAGGGACAATAGTGATTGTAAAATCATATTATTTTTGAATTAATAAAGTATCTCTAAAATTTGAAATTTGTGTTTGTAGAACTTCTACTTTGTTTAAAATATTTTTCAATTCTGTTTCATTTCCATATTTTCTTCTCTCGCATATTAATAATTGAGTTTCGATTTCGTAACTTGAAGTTAATGCAATTGTAATAAATTCAGCAAAATGCATTTGAGTGCGTTTACCTGAACCCTCGGCAATATTGGATGGAACGGATACCGAACATCTTTCTAATTGAGAAATCAAATTATATTTTTCTTTATGAGGTAATGAGTCAGTGTAGTTATAAATCATATCACATAAATCCATTGCATCCATCCAAATGGTTAATTTTTTGAAATTATGTTTTATCATCGATTTTATTTTTCTATATTCTGTATCTCTTGGTATCTTAAGTCAGTCTGTCCCTTCCATCTCTTCTGTCCCTCAAGTCCTTTCCATCTCTTCAGTCCCTTAAGTCCCTTTAGTCTCTCACCTCTCCTATCAACGTTCCACTTGTGCAACTTGTAATTAATACATTGACATAATCACCTTTTTTTAAATTGCCTTTAGGG
>JAYVDU010000012.1:0-7305 GCA_043749245.1 Bacteroidota bacterium
AAGGCCGTTTTGAAAAACAAAAATAAAAAATTAATATTTAATTTGCAATTTAACACAGAATCTATGTGCCTATGTTGTTCAAAATGGACTATGTATTAACATAGTTGGTATTACAGCATACAAAATCATATTAGCAAAGGCACAAGCATCTCTTTTTTTTCGTTCAATAAAAAAGATAAGAAAATATTTACTTTAGATCACCGTTATCTTCTAATTCAATCAATGGCTTTTCCAATATTGCTTTTTTGGTGTTTCTATTATCAATTGATAATAAAATGGCAGGTAGTAAAATTAAATTTGTACACATTGAAACAACCAGCGTTAATGAAACTAAAATACCCATAGCTACTGTACCTCCAAAACTTGAAGCCGCAAAAATAATGAAACCAAAAAATAAAATAATATTGGTATACATCATACTCAATCCTGTTTCTCTAACAGCCAATGATATAGCCTGAGGCGCCTTTAATCCTTTTTTAAGTTCTTGCCTGTATTTAGTTAAGAAATAAACCGTACCGTCGGATGCTATACCAAAAGCAATACTAAATATTAAGATGGTGGATGGCTTGAATCTAATATCCAAAAAGCCCATCACACCTGCCGTAATTACTAAAGGAATTAAACATGGCAATTTAGATAGTAAAATAATTCTAACAGAGCGGAATAGTGCCATCCCTACTAAAGCAATTAATATAATTTCTATCAATAAACTTTCGTATAGATTGGCTAATAAATAATCGTTGTTTTTCAAAAACACTAAGCTATGCCCTGTAAGTACAACGTTATATTCTTTCGGATTAAAAATAGAATCTATTTTAGGTCTTAAAGAATCTACTAAAGCTTTCATATTTTTAGAACCAATATCGGCTGCCTGAAAGCTAATACGAGTGATACGTTTGGTACTATCCATAAACGTTTGCAACACATTATTATTGTTTTTACCTTTTACTGATTGAGAATATTCGGATAGTATTTTTAAATCACCAATCGATGGTAACTTATAATATTTTGGATTACCATCATTGTACGCTTGATATGAAAATTTAACGGCCTCAACAATGGATAATGGTCTTGAAAACACTGTATCTCCCTGAAACAAGCGTTGCATGGCTTGTATTTTGTATAATGCTTTGGCGTTATTGGCAAACAATCCGTTTTCTTTTTTGGTATCAATAGAAATTTCAAACGGTAAAACGCCTCTGAAGTTTTTTTCAAAATACTTTAAGTCTGTGTAAATAGGATCTTTTTGAGGCAAATCATCCACCACATAACCAACCACATTCATTTTACTCATTCCCCAAAAACAAATCAATGTAATGATGGCGACGGTAATATAAATTGCAGGACGCTTGTGTAGCACCCAGTAATTAATAACATCTAATATTTTATTTATTCGCTTACTATCAAGGTGATTCAGGTCTTTAGGTTTAGGCTCAGGTAGAATACTCAGGATTATAGGAATTAAAATTAAGGTGATAACATAAGTGGTCATCACACTAATGGCTGAAACAACGCCAAATTCAACCAACAACGAACTATTGGTAAAATATAATACACCAAAACCAATAGCTGTGGTAATGTTTGCTAAAAACAAACTCACTCCTATGGTTTGTATACTTGCTGCAATCGCTTTTATTTTATTACCATGTAATGCAAATTCCTTATGATATTTGGTGATGAGGAAAACACAATTCGGTAAACCAATCACCATAATCAATGGCGGAATTAACCCCGTGAGAACGGTTATTTTATAACCAAATAATTGTAGTAATCCAACCGACCATAATACGCCTATAGCAACAACTAAAACCGAAAATAATACTGTTGAAAACGATCGAAAAAATACCCATAACACAATAGCGGTTACAAAAATAGCAAGCGCCAAAAATAGTGTCATCTCGCCCGAAACCTTTCTCATGATGGCAGAACGAATGTATGGCATACCCGAATAATGCATTGTTACCTTATTCTTTTTGGCAAAAGATTCTGCTACCATTTTGATATCATCTACAATAGTAAGGCGACGTTTAGAATTGAGATCGTTTTTATTGAACGTAATAGCCATTAAATTGGCTCCCGTTTCTTTATTATAAATTAAACCTTTATAAAAAGGTAAGTTTAGTATGTCTTGTTTAAAGCTATCTACTTGTTGTTGATTGTAAAAGGGATGATTGATAACAGGCAGGAATTCGAACTTTTCTAAACTATCGTTTTTAACGATTTTAAAAAGGGAAGTAATAGACAAAACTCCCTTGATTCCCTGGATGTTTTTAATCGTATCTGTTAATTTATACCAATCGTTTAATTTAGTGAGTTGAAATAATTGTTTGTCTTCAAAGCCAATAACCATCACGTTTCCATCTTCACCAAACTGTTTTTTAAATCTTACATATTCTACATAAGAACTATCATCATCAGGTAAAATCTTTGCAAAATCATACGAGAGTTCAATCTTAGAAGTTTCAAAACCCATGAAGGCAGTAATTAGGAGTAAAGCAAGGGTAAATGCTAATTTGTTTCTAAGTAAAATGTCTGAAAAATATTTCCACATAATGTAGGATGCTTTTAATAAAAATTTAAATCAAATAATGCGGGCAATTACACCTATGTAACTGCCCAAAAAGTTAAAAAGTTTAAAGTTAAAAGATAAAATTAAACATCAGTCAAAAAAAGATAACAAGTTGTTAATTAGTGTCAGCAAGAAAACTCCAATTTCATCGTTATACTCGCCTTAAAAATGGTCATTTGCGAAAAGCAAACTCCCATTATTTAAGACTTAGCAAGCCTCGAACTTGGAGCTTTCTTATCCGACACTCTGTTTTCTTACAAGCACTAATTAGATAACTAAAATAGATTATCACAAGTATAATCGCGCTGTTGTTTACTTCTTAAACTTCCCCTTAAGTGCTGCTAATGCCGACATCATATCATTAGGATCATAAGCAACTTCTACTTCTTTTTTAGGTGTAGACTTTTTAACGACTTGAGTTTCGCCTTTCATAGTTAAAGCAATGCGTTTGCGCTTTACATCACACTCTGTTACATTAACCCATACGTGCTGCCCAACTTTTACAATTAAATTGGGATCATCCACAAACGTATCGCTCAATTGCGAGATATGAACTAATCCATCCTGGTGAACACCAACATCTACAAAAGCCCCAAAGTTAGTCACGTTAGTAACGATGCCTGGTAAACGCATGCCTTCGCGAAGATCTTCGATACGATGAACAGTTTCATCAAAACTAAAAACCTCAAATGATTTACGAGGATCACGTCCTGGTTTTTCTAATTCGCTCACAATATCCTTAAGCGTTGGTAAACCTATAGTTTCGGTGACATAGCTTTGTAAATTTATTTTTTTTCGAAGTTCCTTATCGCCAATTAAATCATCAATCTTACAATTTAAATCGCTGGCCATTTTTTCTACAATATGATAGGCTTCCGGATGTACAGCGCTTTTATCTAAAGGATGAATACCATCGCGAATACGCAAGAAACCGGAACATTGTTCAAATACTTTATCTCCCATACGGCTTACTTTTAATAAGTCTTTACGCGATTTGAAAGCACCGTTTTCGTTACGGTAATCCACAATGTTTTTGGCAAGTGTTTCGCCAATACCTGAAACATAAGATAGGAGTTGCTTAGAAGCTGTGTTAAGCTCTACACCTACTCCATTCACACAACTCATCACCACCGTATCCAATTTATTTTTCAACGCCGATTGGTCCACATCATGCTGATACTGACCTACACCGATTGATTTTGGATCTAATTTTACGAGTTCTGCTAAAGGATCCGCTAAACGACGACCTATAGAAACAGCACCACGAACAGTTAAATCATATTCAGGAAATTCTTCGCGCGCCACATCTGATGCAGAGTATATCGAAGCGCCAGCCTCACTGACCATAATTACGGGAATTGTTTTTGGCAACACATCAATGCTTCTGATAAACTCTTCCGTTTCGCGAGAAGCCGTTCCGTTACCTATAGCTATGGCTTCCAATTCATGTTTCGCACACATGGCCATAACTACGTGTTGAGCATCCATCAGTCGGCGCTGAGGCTCGTGCGGATAAATAACAGTTTCTTCTAATAATTTTCCTTGAGCATCTAACGCTACTACTTTACACCCCGATCTAAACCCGGGATCAATGGCTAACATTGATTTTTGACCTAATGGCGAAGCTAACAGCAACTCACGTAAATTATCAGCAAATACTTGTATGGCTTTTTCATCGGCGGTTTGCTTGGTCATTAATCGCATTTCCGCTTCAATACTAGGTTGTAGCAAACGCTTGTAACCATCTTCAATAGCTAACACCATTTGTTCGGCGCACTCGCTACGCGTCGTCACAAATTGCTTTTTGATCATATCATTCGCTAATTCATCATCAATGACGATATCTAAAATTAAAAAATCTTCTTTTTCGCCACGTCGCATGGCTAACATACGATGGCTAGGGCAAGACATTAAGGCTTCTTCCCATTCAAAATAATCTTTAAATTTTTCTCCTTCTTCTTCCTTCCCTCTAATCACTTTACTTTTAACGATAGCCGATTTTTTAAATAAATTTCGCATGCCTTCACGCACAACGGCATCTTCACTAATGATTTCAGAAATAATATCTCTTGCTCCGTGTAGGGCGTCATCCGGACTTTCTACACCAAGTTCCTTATTCACAAACTTTATGGCTTCAGGAAATAATTCTTTGGTTTCTTGCGCTAATATTAATTGAGCTAAAGGCTCTAATCCTTTTTCGCGGGCAATGGTAGCTTTGGTTCTGCGACGAGGTTTAAATGGTAAGTATAAATCTTCCAAGGTAGAAAGCGTTTCGGCAGCCAATATTTTATCTTTTAATTCTTCGGTTAGTTTACCTTGCCCTTCAATAGATTTTAAGATGCTTTCCCGACGTTGCTCTAATTGACGCAAACGCTCTATTTCAGTTTTGATGGTCATCACTTGTACTTCATCCAAACTACCTGTAATTTCTTTTCTGTATCGCGAAATGAACGGCACAGTAGCACCTTCATCTAATAAATCTACAGTTGATTTTACTTGTTTCGCATCGATTTTTAAATCGTCGGCAATTTTAAAAAATAAGGAGGCGTCGGTCATTGTATAATTTTAAATGTTGTACCGACAGCTATCGGTAGATAAATTTTAAATGCTATTTCAAACAAATATAAATTTTTAAAGGCTTATGAAGTATTGATTTTATGAACAGTTTAGGCTATTTATAGACAAACAGCCATCCCATCAAAGAGTGATAGTAAGTGTAATTTTTAATATGAATAAGCTAATAATTAGCATTTTACTCCTACATTTGTGAGTCAAAAGTCTAACACAAAATTTAAGAAATATAATAATGGGATTTTTTAGTAAATTATTTAATAAAGAAACAAAGGAGAGCCTAGATAATGGCTTATCTAAAACTAAGGAAAGTTTTTTTAGTAAATTAGCGAAAGCAGTTGCAGGTAAAACTACCGTTGATGCAGATGTATTAGATAATTTAGAAGAAGTTCTTATTACTGGAGATGTTGGTGTTAATACTACTTTAAAAATCATTAAGCGCATCGAAGCGCGTGTGGCTGCCAATAAATATGTAAACACGTCTGAATTAAACACTGTATTAAAAGAAGAAGTAGCGTCTTTATTAACTGAAAATAACTCTACTGACTCTGTTGAATTTGAAATCCCAAAAGATAAAAGACCATATGTGATTATGGTAGTTGGTGTAAATGGTGTTGGTAAAACAACCACTATTGGTAAGCTTTCGCATCAATTAAAAAAAGCTGGGTATAATGTTATACTTGGAGCTGCTGATACGTTTAGGGCCGCTGCTGTTGAACAATTGACTATATGGAGCCAACGTGTAGGTGTTGATATCGTGTCGCAAGGAATGGGTGCCGACCCTGCAAGTGTAGCATTTGATACCTTAAGCAGTGCTAAAGCAAAAAATGCAGATGTGGTTATTATTGACACTGCAGGTCGTTTGCATAACAAAATTAATTTAATGAATGAACTTACTAAAATAAAAAACGTGATGAAAAAGGTTATTCCTGATGCACCACACGAAGTGCTTTTAGTATTGGATGCCAGTACAGGACAAAATGCAATTGAACAATGCCGTCAATTTACTGCTGCAACAGATGTAACAGCATTGGCATTAACAAAATTAGACGGAACTGCTAAAGGTGGCGTTGTTATTGGCATTTCAGATGAATTTAAAATTCCTGTAAAGTATATTGGTGTTGGCGAAAAAATGGAAGACCTCCAAGTATTTAATCGTACGGAATTTGTGGATAGCTTATTTAGTAAGAATTAATGGTTCATTAACCATAAGAAAATGGATCAGAATCTTGAAAATCAAATTATATTTATTATTGAAAAAGATGTAAATAAATTTGGTAGTTGTTCCATTAAGCAAGCTGCTCAAAGTATATTCTACAATGACATTACATTGTCTGAACAAAAAAAATTAACCAAATTAATAGTTAAGAAATTGCACTTCATTTCCGAGACAAAGAATGGTGAAATTATTATAAAGAAAAATCTAATGTATAACGTAGAAAAGATAGACACTAACGAAAGCTATAAAGGGCTGGAAATTATAATGTATATTATTGTAGGGATTGCTTCCTATTTAGTTTTCAAGGTTTTTTTACCAAGTCTTAAAAAATAAGTCTACAAATAATCTTTTATACTTTAGGCCATGTTTTAGGGTCAGAAGAAGCGTATCTAATACCATAAATATAAACGGTTGCATTATCTACATTTACAGTATAATGAATAGTATAAGGAAACTTACGAATTATACGGAGTCTAATTTGGTCATATTTAATTTGAAACATGGGCATTTTTTTCAAATCATTTACGGTAGTTTTTGCAGCTTTTAAAAAACGTTTAGCTAACAGAACATCAATCTTTTTATAATGATCGAAGGCTTCTTTAAGGTCATCTTGAGCTTCTGAGAGGATGACAACTTTAATTTTTTTCATCAAATAATATTATACCTCAAAAGAATTAATGACATCATCCCAGTTTTTAAAATTTTCCGGTTTGGCATTTTTAACTCTATCACGAATAATATTTTTTTCTTTTTCAGATACAACTATATTTTCCTCAGTATAAGACTCTACTTTAACATAATTAAGCGTACTAAGAAGATTCATAAGTTTATCAATCTTACTGTTATCAGTTATATTTAAGAGTAATTGTTGCATGGCATAATTATTAGTTGCTATACAAATATACAAAAATCAAACTTTATTCTCAAAACAATTTTAATTAAATAT
>JAYVDU010000013.1:0-2118 GCA_043749245.1 Bacteroidota bacterium
TTTTTACTATCATTCATTGTTATTTTGCATTCTTTTCATTTGGTATTTATTTTAGGAAAAGAAAAAATTAAATTATATAATTGGTTAAGTGCTTCACAACCATTGATTTTACTGCTTAGTTTATTGATATTTATTTTTGTGTTACAACAAAAATCAGTTACGAGTTATATCATTTCTATGTATATTTCTTTTGTGCCGCCTGCTATTATTTCTTCTATTTATATTTTAAAGGAATATAGAAATCCCATCAAACAAGAAGTGTTTTTAGTGAAACAAATTTTCACAAATGGTTTTTATAATCAATTTGCGGCATTAACGCACATGTTGAGTAATCGTTATAATTATTATTTATTAAGTACTAATTTATTAGTGGGTGTGTATTCCAGTGCTACCTCGCTTATCGAGTCCGTATGGCTAATTAGCGGAAGTGTAACGCCTATTATTTTAACGCATGTTGCTAACTCTAAACAAAACGAAGAAAATAAGCACATTACTTTTGTCCTTGCTAAATTGTGTTTTTTATTAAGTATTGTGTGCGTATTGGTTTTGTATTTTATTCCAGATGCCTTCTTTGTTTTTTTATTAGGTGATGATTTTGCTGAAACTAAACATATTATGTTATTGCTTTCACCTGGTATTTTATGCGTAAGTTTCTCATCTATTATTGTACATTATTATTCGGGTATTGGTCAGCAAAAAACCATTGCGTTGGCCAATCTATGCGGATTTATAACCACTATTAGTTTGGGCTACACATTAGTTTCTAATTATAGTGTGATTGGCGCTTGCTATGTTTCGAGTATCTCTTATTTCATTACTTCTATGATTTTATTAATTGTGTTTATGCGCAAACATCATTTTACCATCAAAGATTTATTTGAGATTAGAAAAAACATCTATCTCATTAAAAACAACACTATTTAAAATGAAAAAAATAAAAAAAACCTTTAAAGCTATTTTTGAAATCATTAAAAACCCCTGGTTACTCAATACAATTTTGGATAATGATGTAGTTTGGAAAAATTACATTCATAAACACTACGATACGATAGATGCCTTGCCTGTTGTAGAAATTGATGAACTCATTCCGAATTTTAAAGCAACCCTCAATTGCTTTGCCGTTTTAGAAGGAGGTTCTTTACCCACTGATATTGCCTTATTGCAAAGTATGTGTAAGCGCTTCGAAAATGCCTCTTACTTTGAAATAGGCACTTGGCGTGGCGAAAGCGTTACCAATGTAGCGCCTTATGCAAAGGAATGTTACACGTTGAGTTTGTCAAAAAAAGAATTAGTAGCGTTTGGGTTTGATGAAAAGTATGCAGACTTACACGGTTATTTTTCTAAAAAAAATCCAAACATCATTCATTTAGAAGGCAATTCGTTAACCTACGACTTTGCGGCGCTGAATAAAAAATTTGATGTTATTTTTATTGATGGCGATCATCATTACGAATCCGTAAAAATAGATACGGAGAATGTATTCAAACATTTAGTGCATGAAAACAGTATTGTGATATGGCACGATTACGCGTATAATCCAGAAAAAGTTCGCCCGGAGGTGTTTGCAGCAATCCTTGATGGAACGCCAAAAGACAAACATAAACATGTTTACCATGTGTCTAATTCCTTATGTGCGATATATATTAATCAATCTTTTAAAACGCATGCATTAGAAGATTATAATACGCCTAATAAGATGTTTGAAATAACAATTGAAAGTAAAAGAATATAACTTGATTTGATTTTTTTTAGCGATTAAAAACTATGGCTCTTCGACAACAACAGTGGAATTCGTTTTTTGTTTTTTCTTTGCCTTGAAACAAAGAAACAATAACGCCTTGGCGTGACAAGGCGAAAAGCCATATCCTTTTTTTCTTCGCTTGAAAAGCCTTCGCAGCTCCTCCAGAAAAATATGTATATCGCTCCTTTTATTCATGTTTTTTTATTTTACCTTTCGGTATAAATGAGTGCTTCGCAATTCGCCAAAACCTACCGCACACTTACCAAGGTATGCGTTTGTTTATTTAGGGTTCACTCAAAAACTTAATCATCTTTTTTACGTTTTTTTCCTTGACGAAAAAAAGTAACAAAAAAAGTCAAGCCAAAACGCCAAATCCA
>JAYVDU010000014.1:0-7291 GCA_043749245.1 Bacteroidota bacterium
CGTTTTTTTCCTTGACGAAAAAAAGTAACAAAAAAAGTCAAGCCAAAACGCCAAATCCATTTTTATTAACGTTTTTATTGTTTTTTAATTTGGCGCAAATGAGTGCTTCGCAATTCGTCGCACAAAATGTCTTCGCTTAGCCTCCCGAAAAATTAGGATTTCACACCGTTTTGGCAAAACCCACCGCACACTTACCAATGTGAATATTAGTTTGCTAAAAATAGATGCAAGGATTTTGTGGAATTACTTTTAAACACCGTGCACTTAAAACTAATATAACCTTTTTAGGTTATTGATTTTGTTAAATTTTTAATAAAATGAGCGAACCCTAAATAACAATGATTTGTTAATAGCCTTGAAATGAAAGCTATTTGATTAGTGGGGAGAGTCGAAATACTCTGGTAGAAAGGATAGATGGGTTATTTCCAAAACAACATCTTTGCGCCAAGCAAGATAATAACGACTCCGAAAATTTGTTTAATTGTTTTTTGATCGACTGAAATAGCCAATTTACTCCCGAAATAGCTGCCAAACACAAAGGTAGAACATATGATCAATGCGGTTTTATAATCTACATAACCTTGCTTATGATAATTCATTACTCCTAAAATGCCAATTGGTAATAAAAACATAAAAAGTGTGGTGCCTTGGGCTTGGTGCTGAGTAAAGTCTAAAAAGTAAACCAATACAGGAACAATGATGATGCCGCCACCAATACCAACCATGCCACTCAAAAAACCGGCTAATAGGCCAACAGCAAGCAAAATAAAAATTATTGTAGGCGTCATAGGTTTATTCTGTTGCATTTAGGATGCTGTTTAAATTTTAAAATATATCTCCAACTAAATAAAGGCTTGTATTACCTGACAAATGGGGATAATTGGAAATAGTTGATTTTGTTTTGATTGGGTAAAATTAGGGATTTTTCTGCAATTTTTGTTACTTAATTTTTACGCAAAAATACATCGAGAGTTACACAATGGTTCATAAACCCAATAACAGTGGTATTTACAAAATACCGTTGTATTAATGCCACACAAATATATATTTTAGTTCAGTATACATGTTCTTTTCACCTCACACTTAGGCGTGATGAAAAAACAATTCAGTAGCCAAGTATATGCAACAATTTTTATAAATCATCTTGATAAAAAATAACGTCGCCTCTTTAGCCAAAATCATAAATTTAGTTGGTATAATTAATCAAACAATCAATATATCAGCTATAAATATTGGCGTTTGTGTTAATGAAAAAGTTTACGCATTAATATAACCTGAAAATGGATAGCCGAATTATATACATTTATTTCATGTTAATAAACTGTAAAGGCACTTCGTAATCTCCATTTCGACAGAGTGCAATTACTGCTTGTAAATCGCTAATATTTTTTGATGAAACACGAATGATATCGTCCATAACTTGCGCTGTTACTTTGATTTTACTATCTTTAATGTCTTTTAAAATTTTCTTTGAAGCCTCTTTTTCAATTCCTTGTCTGATACGAATTTCCTTTTTAATAACCATACCTGAAGAATAATGCTCTTTACTTTCGTCTAAACATCGCGGGTCTAAACCTTGCTTTATCATTCGGCTATGGATAGCATCAATAATAGCGGTTAATCGCATATCATGCTCTGTTGTAATGTTTATGATTAAATCTTTTTTATTAAAATCAACTTCACTTTTAGAATCTCGGAAATCGAAACGATTTAAAATTTCTTTTTTAGCGACATTAATTGCGTTATCCAGTGTTTGAGGGTCAGCTTTACTCGTAATATCAAATGATGGCATTGTATTAAATATAATTAGTTAAATTTAGTTTATCAGCTTAAGCGAATTTACTACTTTTTGTTAGTTCAAATAGAATTCTTCGCTTTTTTTAATTTAAACTGGTTCTTCGATATTTTCAGTGGATCCGATAGCTAACGGATTGATTTAAATAAACTAATTCATACGTTGCTAGTGGTGCGGCTGGTTTGGCGAATTGCGAAGCACTCATTTATACCGAAAGGTAAAACAATGAAAACATGAATAAAAGGAGCGATATGCAGATTTTTCTGGCGGTGCTGCGAAGACTTTTTGAGCGAAGAAAAAATGGATATGGCTTTTCGCCTTGACTTTTGTATCTTTTGGTCAAGCAAAAGATAATAAAAAAACAATACACAGAATCTATCGGTAACAGTGTTTTTGTCGAGGAGCTTCTAAACTTTACCGTCAATTCGTATACAATATTGTTTGTAAAATGTGAATCAATTATAATTTGCTATCAATATATTTGAGGAAAGACAAAACTTACTATGATCAAAAAATTGTTATTAATCTTATCATTATCCATAACTACCAATGTTATTCAGGCACAAAAATTAACTCAGTTTAGTGCCGACTCTATTAAATTTTATAGAGAATTAAACGATTATTTTATGGAATTTTCGGCCAATAAAAAAGACGCCGAAGAATATATGTTAGGATTTCAAAAAGTATGGAAGTCTCCTGAATTCCCTAGTAAATACAGGCAATCGCTTTATAAAACAAGTAATGCCATGCTTCAGCGTAAGCTAAAACCTTACCCCTATTTTATTAGTTATATCAATGCTGTTGTAAGTTGTATTGATTCCAAACAAAGCCCAACAACCTTTGATAATTGGCAGGGTTGTATTGAGAAAATATTTGCGGGCAAAAACCTTAAAAGCTATGGTGATTATTTAGAAATGAGTGAAAATATTTTTACAAATAATACGTTTTATAAATCACCTACCTATGCTTATAGAAGTAAAGAGGCGAGTTATAAATTTGAATTTGACTCTATTCCTAAAGTGATTTTCCCAACTTTTACATTAGTAGGTTCAAGCCCTCGCGGAGATTCAATTTCTATAGAAAACATTCAAGGCATATATTACCCAACTTGGAAAAAATTTGTTGGTAAAGGTGGTAGATTAAGTTGGGCACGAACAGGTGTTGGAAATGATGTATATGCCGATTTAATAAGAGTTTCGATAGATTGTAAAACAGGTGGCTATACATCAGACTCAGCAACATTTAATGGTAAACAATATTTTGATAAACCTCAAAAAGGAAGAATTACAGATAAAATTGTGACAGAAAATGGAGATCCAACTTATCCTCGTTTTGATTCATACAGTAAGCGTTTAGTGGTTAAAAATATTTATCCCGATGTAGATTACGATGGTGGTTTTGGAATGCGTGGAAATAAATTTGTTGGATCTGGTAGTGCACAAAACCCAGCGAAAATTGTATTTAAAAGAAATAATGGACGTTTTTTAGAAATCTCGGCGCGTTCATTTTCAATGACAAAAGATAAAATTAATGCAAAACCTGCCGGCGTTAAATTCTTTCTTGAAAAAGACTCTATCATGCATCCAGGTTTGAGTTTTGTTTATCAGGTAGATAAAAAAACAGTTACACTTTTACGTACCGAAGATGGTTTAGAAAAATCACCCTATTACAATACCTATCATAAGGTAGATATGTATTTTGAGCAACTCATTTGGAAAATAGACGAACCAAAAATCGATTTTGGCTTTTTGCCAAACAATACTCAAGGCGAAGCTTTTTTCGAATCACAGGATTTCTTTTCTCGTGGACGTTTAGAGGCTATTAAAGGGCAAGAAACGATAAGTCCGGTTACTAAAATGAATGATTATTATAATAACAATGGAAATTTATTGAGTTTTACGGTTGTAGATCTTGCTAAATATATCAAATATTTAGCAGTAGATTTAAGACCAATTATTTTTAAAATGGCAATTTTCGGATTAATAAATTATGAACCCGAAACAGATATCGTAACCATTAAGCCTCGTCTATTTGATTATATCAAAAATTTAAAACACGAAAGAGATTACGATATTATTACGGTACACTCTGTATTTCCTAATAAAACCAATGCAACTATGAGTTTGGTTAATAATAGTTATGATATAACTGTTCGTGGTGTTGAAAGTATTTTATTGAGCGATACTCAAAAAGTATTTATGTTTCCCAGACATGATGAATTAATATTAAAGAAAAATAGAACTTTTGAGTTTTCTGGAACGGTTGCTTCAGGAAAGTTTGAATTTCATGGAAAAGACTTTGTTTTTGATTATGATATGTTTAAAGTACGAATGAAAACAATTGATTCATGCCGTATTTATGTTGTATCCCGAGAGCCAGATATTAATGGTAATTTCCCATTTAGAAGGGTTCAAACAGTTATTGAAAACATGAATGGAGAATTAAGAATAGATGCGCCTAAAAACCACAGTGGATATGGTAAAGCAACAACTTTTCCTCAATTCCAAAGCTTTAAAGAAAGTTATACTTACTATGATAAAAAAACAATTTTTAAAGGAGTTTACAATCGTGATAAATTTTATTACAAGCTCGATCCATTTACGATGGATAGTTTAGATAACTTTAGAAATGAAGGTTTAACCTTTGAAGGAGAATTTTCCTCTGCTGGTATTTTTCCAACATTTAGAGAACAATTGTCTTTACAAAAAGACTACTCATTAGGCTTTGTCAGAAGTACACCCCCAGGAGGATATCCCGTTTATGGAGGGAAAGCAAAATTTGAAAACGAAATTAGATTAAGTAATAAAGGGCTTCGTGCTGATGGTGATTTGAATTACGTTACTTCAACAACTAAATCTAAAGATTTTATATTTTTTCCTGACAGTATGAATACAATGGCAAATTCTTTTGACATTAAAGAGCAAATTGATCCCATTGAATTCCCTCAATCGCACGGCGACACGGTATACGTTCATTGGGTGCCTTATAAAGACATGATGAACGCCACTGATAAAGCCAGTCCATTTAAAACCTATAATGGTAAATGTACGTTTAAGGGTCGTTACTCGTTAAGTCCACAAGAATTGCATGGTAAAGGAGTTGTGGATATGGTAAAGGCAGATTTAGCAGCGGTTAATATTTTATTTAAACAGCATCAATTTTTTTCAGATACAGCTAACTTTCATTTAAAAGCCTTGGAAGAAGAAGGTTTATCATTTGCGTCGGATAACGTGAATACAAAAATGGATTTAGAACAACGTGTGGGAACTTTTGTATCTAACGGAAAGGGATCAACGGTTAGATTTCCTAAAAATCAATACATCGCTTACATGGACAAATTTAAATGGTTTATGGATAGTGAAGAAATACAGTTAGGTGATGAACAAAAGAAACTTGATGGTAATACCGAAAACGGATTAGATTTGGAAGGTCCAGAATTTATTTCGGTGCATCCAAAGCAAGACTCACTGCGGTTTATAGCGCCGGCAGCCAAATACAATATTCGTAAATATATTATTAATTGTATAAATGTGCCATTTATTAATGTAGCTGATGCGCGAATTTCACCAACTGATGGTAAAGTTACATTGTTTAAAAATGCCGTGATGGATACCTTAAAAAATGCAACGATATTAGCCAATACCGTTACGAAGTACCATACTATCAGAAATGTAACTGCCAATATTTATGGTCGTAAAAATTATTTAGCTAACGGTGATTATCAGTATTTAGATGAAAATAATAAACCTTATCTCATTAAATTTAACACCATTAAGCCTGACACTACAGGTCAAACGATATCAGAGGGTTTAATAACTGAAGATGCTAAATTTCAATTCAATGATTATTTTAGTTTCGCCGGAAAAGTATTTTTATTTGCGTCTAATAAATTTTTAACATACGACGGTGGTACCAAAATTGTGCATAATTGTGGTAAAATAGGGAAAGCCTATTTAAAATTTAATGGAGAAATTGATCCTAAAGAAATCCTTATTCCATTGCCGGACAAAGCAACAGATGTAACTGGTAAGGAAATTGGTTCGGCCATTATTTATAGCCCTGATACTAATATGGTTTATTCGTCTTTTGTATCAACACGCGGTGGTCGTAAAGATATTGATGTGATTGGAGCTGATGGATTTCTTGGTTTTGATAAATCAACAGGTGAATATATTATTACAAATAAAGAAAAATTTACAGAGCATTCTTTACCAGGAAATTACTTGAGTTTAAATACATCGAACTGTAAAGTATATGGTGAAGGGAAAATGAATTTAGGAGCCGACTTGGGACAAGTAAAACTGAACACCTACGGCATAGCCACACACTCTACAATTAATGATTCTGCGACATTTGAGTTAATGACAACTATTGATTTCTTTTTTGATAAAGGAGCATTAAAAAAAATGTTTAAAGATGCTGAAGTGTTTATAGGTTCCTTAACTCCTGTAGATTTTGGAACTAAAGTATTTACTAAAGGCATTACGGAATTATTAGGTAAAGAAAAAGGTGATAAGGTTATGTCTGATTTAAACTTATATGGCTCTATTAAACGTTTTCCTGATGAATTAGAAAAATCTATCTTAATTACTAATACCGAAATGAAATATGATAAAACAAGTAAGTCGTTTGTATCATACGGTAAAATAGGATTAGGAGCCATTAATAAAAATGAATTTTACAGACAAGTGCCTGGAAATATCCAAATTAAAAAACAAAAAGGTGGAGATATTATTAATATCTATTTTGAATTAGATCCAAATACATGGTTCTTCTTTAGCTATTTTAAAGGAGTTATGAGTGTAGTAAGTAGTAATGTGGAATTTAATAATGATATTAAAAACATGAAAGCTAAGGATAGAAAGCAAGAGTTAGCTAAAGATAATAAAGGCCCATCTTTTCAATATACTATTTGTAGCCCAACAAAACGCGATCAGTTTATACGTAAAATGAAAATGATGAATAACGAAAGTGAATAATATTATTAAAATTTGATGAAATAGAATTATATAAATAATTAAAGATTGATTGCTTGTAAAAGAAGCGATCAATATAAAATTATTATAAAAAATAAATTATAAACTATGAAAAAATTTTATCTATTCATCTTTACTACTTTTGCCTTATATAGCTTCTCACAAAAAGATTATACTCGTTATTATAATTCCTGGCGCTTAGGGCTTAATGCTGGTGCGGCCTGGCAAACGGCCGATGTAAGAAGTTGTTGGGGAATGGCTGGTGGTATTACCTTAGAAAAAGGCTTTCATGAAAACGCAACCAATGCTTTTTATTTTGCTGTAAAAGCGCGCTATTTAAGTGCTAATACCTATGGAATGAATTATAAAAGAAATTATAACGTTAAAACAAATGATGCCTATAATGGAACATATAATCCTATTGTCAATTATTCGGATAGTGTAAGTTCTGGTAAACACTATGTGTATGATAATTATAAAATGACTTTATCGGAAGGCTCATTAGAACTTCAATTAACGT
>JAYVDU010000015.1:0-7269 GCA_043749245.1 Bacteroidota bacterium
TTTTGCGGAATTACTTTAAAATACCGTGCGCTCAAAATTAATATAACCTTTGTAGGTTATTGATTTTATTAAATTTTTAATAAAATGAGCGAACCCTAAATAGATATCTTTCATAATTCAAAAAGAATTAAAAATAGAACACAGAAAAAACTGATTATTATGATTAGAAATGATTTTATATTTGACAATCTTAATTATCTGGGGAATCAGTGTTATATTTAAATAATTATGCAAGAGGTCTAATTTACAATAGAAACGAAATAATTTTTTAGCAATATGATTCATAAAAATCGTTGCATATCCTTGGCTACTACACTGTTTTTTGAAGAAGAATTGGTGAAAAGAACAAGTATAATGGGCTAAATTATAACTTCATTTGGTATAACCAGAATTTATAACAATTCAGCATCATTTAAATTTCTTTATAACCTAAAACACCCTACAAAAAAGCAAATCCAGAGATGTTGATACTCTATAAATCTTTGTATATTTAAGAACTCATTTTTTGCTATTTATGAAATATCCATGTTTACCAAAACACTACTAATTAAACAGGATAAGCCATACGACTAATAAAAAACAATAATATTTACTTATGAAATTATTACAAAATAAAGTTGCCATCATTACTGGCGCATCAAGAGGCATCGGAAAAGGTATTGCCTTAAAATTTGCTGAACAAGGTTGCAACATTGCCTTCACCTATTTAAGCTCTATAGAAAAAGCCAAAGCATTCGAAGCTGAATTAGCAACTTATGGCATCAAAGCCAAAGGCTACCAAAGTGACGCCGCTGATTTTAAAGCAGCTGAACAACTAGTAGTGGACGTTGTTGCTGAGTTTGGAACAGTAGACATATTAGTTAACAATGCTGGCATCACACGCGACACCTTATTAATGCGTATGAGCGAACAACAGTGGGACGAAGTGATAAATGCCAATTTAAAATCTGTATTTAATTTAACAAAAGCCGTACAAAAGCCGATGTTAAAGGCTCGTAGCGGTTCAATCATTAACATGAGTTCGGTTGTTGGTGTAAAAGGTAATGCGGGACAAACCAATTATTCGGCATCTAAAGCCGGCATTATCGGGTTTACAAAGTCAGTGGCTTTAGAACTAGGCTCTCGTAACATTCGCTCTAACGCTATTGCTCCAGGCTTTATCGAAACAGAAATGACTGAAGCCTTGGATGAAAAAGTGGTACAACAATGGAGAGATTCTATTCCTTTGAAGCGCGGTGGTACTGCCGAAGACGTAGCAAACTTAACTTTATTTTTAGCAAGCGATATGAGTGCTTATATCACAGGTCAATGCATCAATGTATGCGGTGGAATGCTAACCTAGGGAATTAAAAATGTTGAATTAAAAATGTTAAATGCGTAACATTTTAATTTGACGAATCCTTGAAATTTAAAATTTAAAATTTATCATTTCTAATTTCATAACCGTGCAAATTATCTCAAATTATCCCTGGTATTACACCCTGTTATGTTTAGTAATAGGGTTTGTATTTTCAGGTGCTCTATACTTTAGAGATAAAAAAAACATTGATCGCTCAAAAGCCCTATTACTTAGCTTAGCAGGCTTACGCTTTGTATCAGTGAGTTTAATTGCGCTACTCTTATTAGATATTTTTATTAAGCGTTTGGTAAACGAAACCGAAAAACCTGTCATCATTTTAGCACAAGATAATTCGTCGTCAATTGTGGCAGGAAAAGATTCTACCGAAATAAAAACGGAATATACTAAATCACTAGCTGCATTTGTAAATGCTGTAAAAGAAAAGTATGATGTAAAATCCTACCAATTTGATTCGGAAACAAAACCTTCCGAAAGCTATGATTTTAAAGGTAAAGAAACAGATATCTCAAATGTATTTTCGGACATTGAAAATAACTATGCCAATAAAAACATTGGTGCAATTATTTTAGCAACAGATGGTATTTATAACAAAGGCACTAATCCCTTATACAGAATTGATAAATTAAACGCGCCCATTTATACCATTGCCTTAGGAGATACCATTCCGTTAAAAGATGTATGGATACAAACGATTAATCACAATCAAATAGCCTATTTAGGAAATGCCTTTCCTGCCGAAGTGATAGTAAATGCGATTGATTTGAAAGATAAGCAGGTTACGGTATCTATCTCGCATCAGGGAAAATTATTGAAACAGGAAAACGTTACTATCAATTCTAATAACTTTAGCAAGCCCTATAATTTTATATTGGATGCCACAATAGCTGGCGTACAAAAATACACGGTTACCCTTTCGACGTTAGAGGATGATAAGAATAAACTAAACAATACACAGTCTTTTATTGTTGACGTGATTGATAATCGTGAAAAGATTTTAATATTGGCCAACGCTCCGCATCCCGACATTGCTGCGATTGAACAAAGCATATCCGCTTCTCAAACCTACGAAATAGAAGTTTCCTTACTAGATAAATTTACCAAACCTCTGAAACCTTATTCGTTGGTAATTTTGCATCAAACTGGCAATATACCTCAACGTATTTTAGCAGAACTAAAAGCAAATAATCAATCGGTATTTTTTATTGGCTTAAATGCACCTGCCGGTATTTTAGGTATTGATGCGCATAGTGTTAGTAATCGTTTTAATGATGTAGAGCCAAGTGTGCAAACTCAATTTTCTTTATTTACAATTAGTGATGCTTTAAAAAATTACTTAAAAGAGTTACCTGCTGTAAAATGTAATTTCGGGAATCAATCCATTAGCAATGGCGCTAATGCCTTAATTAATCAACGCATAGGCACAGTTGACACTGATAATCCACTCCTTTATTTTAATGAATTAAATGGCATTAAAACAGCATCCTTTATCGGTGATGGTTTGTGGCGTTGGCGGATGCGAGATTTTGCTGATCATAGTAATTTTAATGTATTCAATGAACTCATCAGTAAAACGGTTCAGTACTTATCAGTAAAAGCGGATAAAAGTTTTTTTAGAGTGTTTACTAAAAAAATCATTAACGAAAATGAAGCGCTTGATTTTACAGCTGAAGTATATAACCAAAGTTATGAGCAAATTACAGAACCTGACGTAACGCTTGTATTAAAAGATGCTCAAAATAAAATTTACAATTATACCTTTAGTAAAAAACAAACACTCTACAGCCTTGCTGCGGGTCAGTTTCCAGCAGGAGAATATGCTTACGAAGCTAAAGTGAAATATGCAGACAAGCTCTATACCAAATCGGGTATGGTAATCATTAAAGAAATTGTTTCTGAAAAAATAAATACCGTTGCCAATCATCAATTGTTGTATCAACTCTCCAAGAAAAGTGGTGGTAAATTAGTTTACCCAAACCAATTGGAACAACTACAAAAAGAAATTTTAGCTAACAATACTATTAAATCCATTACCTATTCTCATAAACAATTAACGGATTTGGTTAATTTAAAATGGTTATTTTTTATTATCATACTTCTACTTTCAGTAGAATGGTTTTTGAGGAAATATAATGGGAAGGTATAAGAATTTTTTCGTTGTTAGACCGTTCCATCATCGCAAGCGATAGCGAAGCAATCTAATTAGAGTTTCCTCAGTAACTAAAAAATTGAGTAATATCAATACTTTTAAGACATTCTTTATAAATCATCTGCAAGGTAAATAGTTACAAAACGTTAGTAAAGAAGTTATATTACTCTGCATGAAAATTATGTTTATTAAGCTTGGTGAAGTATGGTTACTGAGCCTGTCGAAATACGGCATACGTTTGTAAAGGCGCGGTAGGCTTTGCTAAATCGTTATGAAATCATAGTTTTTCCGGCGTGGCTGAAACTTTGTATTTGCGAGAGGGCTGAGCGTCATAAACGTTTTATTAAACTTTCATTGTGAAAGTGCCGGAATGTGGGCGGCTGTATTTCGCGATTTAGCTTGTCACACATCGGCGTGGTTGCTTTTTTTTTCCCTTTACTAAGATAGGGTTGCTGAGAGGAGTCGAAATAGGTAGAATTATTAAGAAAAAAAATTAAAAAAATATAACTGAGTTTATGAAGACACTTTAAAGAGTTTCTTATTTTATCAATTCGAGCAAAGACTCTAATTTATAATCGGCGATTGAAAATTTAGGATTGTGTTTATGTTCTTCTTCCGGAATAGCAAGTACTTTCATGTGCGCTGCTTTACCTGCAATAACACCATTAACGGAGTCTTCTATAACCAAACAATGAGAAGTATGAACACCCAATTCTTGGGCGCAATTAATAAAAACCTGAGGGTGTGGTTTTCCATGTGTTAAGTGTTGGGCCGAACATAAGGCATCAAAATAATGCCCAATTTGTAGGGTATCTATCACCGTATTCATCAATCCAACGTTTGAAGAAGTTGCTAAACCAATTTTAAAATTATTGGTTTTCAAAAACTCAAAGGCTTCCAAAACTCCTTTCATAGGTTTACCTTCTTCCTTAATTAGTATGCAAAGTCTATCAACCACCATGGTATCGAATTCAGAAACAGTAAGACTACTGTAATTATGACTTTTAAACCAAAATTCAATAACTTCCTTAAAGCGCATGCCTGTTGTAATTCTACAATCTTCGTCTGTAAAAGGAATTCCAATCTTTGTAAATCCTTCTATCATAGCCCTTCTCCAAAGGTATTCCGAATCAATAATCACGCCGTCCATATCAAATATAACGGCTTTAATGTTGGTTAGCATTGTTAATTTCTTTGTTTAATAGTTGCGAAGATACATCAATTTATAGTGGGTTAAGATGGTATTTTTGCTACATGTATTTTCCTGATTTTGTTGATATTGGAACCGAGGAGTTTTTGTCGGTTATTTTTTTAGTGTCATTAATTGGCATTTGTATTCATTATGTTGTAAATGTGCTTCCACTTGGTAGTTTAAAAACAAATTTAATAGAACAGTCTACTAGCCAAGAGCCTGTATCTATTATCATTTGCGCTCGTAATGAAGATGATAATCTAACTGAATTTTTACCAAAAATTCTTACTCAAAATTATCCTGAATTTGAAGTAGTAGTCGTTGACGATTGTTCTTATGATAATACAGAAAATGTTATTGACGAATTTGCTAAAATTTTCCCTAACCTAAAAAAAGCTAGTATCAAGGAAGATGATTACTATAAGCATGGAAAAAAGTACGCCATGTTAATTGGTATTAAAGCCACTAAGTATCCTAATTTATTATTAACAGATGCCGACTGCTTTCCTGCCAACGACAATTGGTTACAAAGCATGAGCGCTGGTTTTGTAAATAAAAAAGAAATTGTTTTAGGTTATGGGGCTTACAAAAAAGAAGACGGTTTTTTAAATAAATTAATTCGTTTCGATACATTTTTAATAGCCACTAATTATTTATCAGCTGCCATTAAAGGTAAGCCATACATGGGTGTTGGAAGAAATTTAGCTTATAAAAAAGACTTATTTTATAAAGAAAAAGGCTTCGCTAAGCATTACCATATTACATCAGGCGACGATGATTTGTTTGTTAATCAAGCCTGTAATGCTGAAAACACAAATATTTCTGTTTCTCACGATTCTATTACATATTCCTTAGCAAAAAAAACATTTTCGGATTGGAAGCGCCAAAAACAACGTCATTTAACTACTGCGCCACATTATAATTCGGCCAGTAAAACAAAAATTATGTTAGGCTATAGTTTTCAATATGCATTTCATATTTTATTAATTGCCTTATTGTTTTTTAAAACAACTCTTATTGTAGCAACGGTTGGATTAATTTTTAAGATATGCTTACAATTTATTATCTTTAACAAAGTAGCCAAAAAATTAAACGAAGCTGATTTATGGAAACTCTCATTTGTATACGAATTTATCTTATTAATAGTTTATCCAATGTTTCAAATCAGTAAAATGTTTCACAAACCTAATAAATGGAAGAGTTAGACCCGGAAAATAAACTAACCACAAAAGCAGTTTATGATTATAGACTGATACAATTAGCATTACATCAAGCTGATCAGAAAGCTTATGCCGAGCTTATGCATCGTTATCGCGAGTCGGTTTATTTTATGATGTTACGAATGGTGAACAATAAAGATGATGCCGATGATTTAACCATTGAAGCTTTTGGCAGAGCATTTAAACGCCTTCATCAATACACGCCAACCTTTGCTTTTAGTACTTGGTTATTTAAAATAGCAAGTAATAATGCCATTGATTTTTTAAGAAATAAAAAGAAAACGGCCGCTTTCTCATTAGATAGTAAACAGGAAAACGACGAAGGGCAAACTATTTCTCAAAATATCAAATCCCAGTCGCTCGATCCTGAAGAGCATATTATCAAAAAACAAAAAATTAAGTTGCTATACGATGTAGTTGAGAAATTAAAACCGCATTACAAAGATTTAGTAAAATTGCGCTACTTTGATGAGTTAAGTAACGAAGAAATTTCCGTTAAATTAAATTTACCCTTAGGTACTGTAAAGGCGCAGCTTTTCAGAGCAAGAGAATTGTTATATAATATCCTAAAAAATCAAGAAAATAAAATGTAACGTGTTTTAAAATTCAAATTAACTTTTGAGTTTTGTTATTATTTCTACTATGCAACCAACTATCATTTTAAAATACTTTCCTAATCTTACAGAACTTCAAAAAAAACAATTTGAACAGTTGTATGATTTATATGTCTTATGGAATGCGCAAATTAACGTGGTATCGCGTAAGGACATTGATTTATTATTTGAACGACACATATTACATTCGTTAGGAATTGCCAAAGTGATAGAATTTAAGCCCGGTACTAAAGTATTGGATGTTGGCACTGGTGGTGGTTTTCCAGGAATACCATTAGCTATTTTATTTCCAGAAAGCACTTTTCATTTAGTAGATAGTGTTGGAAAAAAAATAAAAGTTGTGATAGAAGTAGCTTCAGCGCTGGGCTTAAGTAACGTATCAGCCGAACATGAACGTGCCGAAAAAATAAATGATCGTTATCATTTTATTGTAAGCCGCGCTGTGACGGAGTTTCCGGTATTTTATAATTGGACTTATCGAAAAATATTGAAAGATAATTTCAATGATTTACCCAATGGTATTTTATATTTAAAAGGTGGTGATTTACAAGAAGAGTTTGGACATCATTATGCCAAAGCAACCTTTTATAACTTGAAAGATTATTTCTCAGAGGAGTTTTTTGATACTAAAAAAGTTGTGCATTACAAATTAGGGTTTGTATAATGCTTTGTTAGGCATACCAAATCCATTAAAGTTTTAATTTAGTTTGATGGATTTATAAGTAATTCGATTAATT
>JAYVDU010000016.1:0-2108 GCA_043749245.1 Bacteroidota bacterium
CCTTTTTCTGCAATTTTGTTAAGCATGTCTTTTACTTGAGATCCACTTAATTTTAAAATTACTAATTCATTATCAAAAGGCATTAACTCAAAAATATTGCCCACCGTAATGTTTCCTTTAGGTAAAGCATTTCTTAATCCTCCTTTGTTAAATACACCAATATCAACCATTGCAGAATCTATGCCTAATAATTTTTTTGTTTCATATAATACAGCATCACAAAAAAAGTTACCTAAAGAGCTTTCTACATCTGCTTTTAAAAGAGGAGCTTCGCTGTGTGCAATAACCGTTTTCATTTTTTCATCTTGTGTTTTTTTATAAGGAGCAATGGTTTTATAAATTGCACTGTCTACATTATTTTGGTTAACAATAATATGTGTTTCAGAAACATTAGTAATCAGTGTTTTTTGCTGACAAGCATATAAACTAATAAGTGCTGAAAAAAAGAGTATTTTTATTTTAAAAGGCATCATATAGAAAAGTAAATTAGATGTCTTAAATATAATGTATTATTTGTATGATTAAAACAGAAACAACGTTAAGAGTTCGTTACGGAGAAACAGACCAAATGGGCTATGTATACTATGGTGTATACGCTCAATACTATGAAGTTGGCCGTGTAGAGGCGATGCGCAGTTTAGGTATTAGTTATAGAGATATGGAGGCGAGTGGCACATTAATGCCCGTTATTAATTTAACTATTAATTATAAAAAAGCTGCGTTATATGATGATGAAGTGCGCATTGTCACTTCTATTAAAGAAATACCGGGAGTTCGCATTACATTTCATTACGAATGTTTTAATCAAAAAAATGAATTATTAAATACTGGCTCAGCAACGTTAGTGTTTGTTGATGGAGTTAAAAAGAAACCAACGTTACCCCCCGATTGGTTTATGGATGCATTTGAAAAACGTTTTGAAGAGTAACATATTGCAAGCAATAAATGCGATTAGCGTAGAAGCGTAACGTGTCCGATTTTTTCAATAGTTTGTTTATTGTAATCGGTTGCTGTTAATTTATATGTATAAACACCTATTTGACAAGGTGCATCTTTTCTTTTGCCATTCCAACCACCATGGAGTTCGGTAGTTTTAAAAATTTGCTCACCCCATCTGTCAAAAATTAAAAGTTCAATGTCTGTATATCCGGCGTATTCAGGTTTAAAAATATCATTCAAATTATCATCATTAGGGGTGAAGCAATTTGGAATATAAAGTGTTGGAAGCACTTTAATAACAATGGAGTCTTTTGACATGCAGCCAAATTTATTTTTAACTGTGGAGTAATAAATGATATTATTATCAGGAATAGAAATTGGTTGATTACAAAACGTACAACTTAAATAGGTTGGAGGTTCCCAATTACTAATCGTATCCGATAGTGAAGTAATAAATACAGGATCACCTGAAAATACTTCTATAGATTTAGGCGTGAGGGTTTGAGTTGGTAAAGGATATACTTTTATAAAATAAGTTCCCTGCGACTGGCAAGGCCCATTAATAATGGTTAAAGTGTAGATAGTTGTTGTTTTTGGACTTACAATTGGATTGAAAATTTGTGTATTATTTATTTCATAATTTGGCGCCCAATTATAAGCGTATCCATTTGGCACTAACAATTGCAACGAATGATTTTTGCATATATAATAACTGTGATTTCCTACAGGAATTTTTGATATTGAATCAATGTGCACGCTATCTTTTGCTATGCATCCTTGGGTAGATTGTGCAGTTAAATAAAACCAACCAGGTGTAACGATATTGATACTATTAGTTATTTGTCCATTACTCCAAGTATAGGTTGCACAAGTTTGATTGGCTGATAGTTTAATAGTATCAGATAAACAAGCATGATTAGGATCAATCACTATTTTTGTGTCATTTTTAAATACAAATACATTAACCGAATCAGATACCACACAGCCAGAGCGATTAACTGTTACTAAAAATTTTGTATCAGCGATAGGCGCTGTTTTAGGATTTTTAATAAACGGATTAGTAACTAAATTAGAAGGTGACCATGTATAAGTACATCCCGCTGGTGCAGGTTGATTTAATGATACCGAATCACCTAAACATATATTAATAGGTGGCATAGGATTTAATA
>JAYVDU010000017.1:0-2107 GCA_043749245.1 Bacteroidota bacterium
GGCCGTTTTGAAAAACAAAAATAAAAAATTAATATTTAATTTGCAATTTAACACAGAATCTATGTGGTTTGGACTATTTATATATTATGATTGATATAAGATGCCTGATAATAATACCAAACAAATATATAGGAGTCCAATTTTATTTTTAAAATATATTGGACAAATCTCAATTAAACATTGAGTAATCAACAAAATTTTTTATCACAAGTGACGAGTGAAACTCAAAAAAAGAATTAAATTTGGTTGTATAAAAAATAAAAGTCATACTACGTTTTTTAGTAATCGCAAAGTTGGCTTCATGAGTTTAATAAATTTTGTATAGTAGTTAAAAGTTTTTATCCATAATACTTAAGAATTCTAACAAATTAGTAAACCTAAAATCTTTATTTTAAATTTGAACAACAAAGTGGCGCTGTGTAGCACACAATATATCTAAAACAAAAATGCATCAAACAAATCGACAACTATTTTTAAATCACGTTGCTCAAGTGTCACCTAAACCCATGGATTTAGAGATTATCAAAGCAAAAGGCATTTATTTATATGATGTCAATGGTAAATCGTATATCGATTTTATTTCAGGAATTTCAGTAAGTAACGTCGGGCATTGCCACCCAAATGTAGTGAAAGCCATCCAACATCAAGCAGAAACCTACATGCACCTGATGGTATACGGCGAGTATATACAAGCCCCACAAATACAATTAGCCAAAGCATTAACCGCAGTTTTACCGCCTCAATTAAACTCCGTATTTTATACCAACTCAGGAACCGAAGCCACAGAAGGTGCTTTAAAACTTGCAAAACGCGTTACAGGCAAAACAGAAATTATTTGTTTTAAAAATTCATACCATGGAAGTACACAAGGCGCACTCAGCGTAATGGGTAACGAAGAATTTAAACAAGCTTTTCGACCACTCATTCCTGATGTTAAAATATTGACATATAATTCTGTAGAAGAAGTTAATAAACACATTACTTCACGAACTGCCGCCGTTATTTTAGAGCCTATACAAAGCGAAACCGGTTATACCGTTGCCACTAACGAATTCTTACAAGCCATTCGTCAAAAGTGTGATGAGTATTGCGCCTTATTTATATTGGATGAAATTCAAAATGGTTTTGGTAGAAGCGGAACCCTGTTTGCATTCGAACACTATAATGTAGTTCCTGATGTGTTATTATTAGCTAAAGGTATGGGAGGAGGTATGCCAATAGGCTGTTTCATTAGTTCTCAAAAATTATTGAACGAATTTACGCACAATCCGGTCTTAGGTAATATCAATACGTTTGGTGGCAATGCCGTTTGTTGCGCCGCTTCATTAGCTTGCTTACTAACTATACAAAACGAAAAATTAGTGGATGATGTTGAACGGAAATCGAAATTGATACGTTCATTTTTAGTTCATCCAGCCATCAAAACTATTAAGGGTAGGGGGTTTATGCTCTCTATTGATTTCGAAAATACTGATTTAAACTTTGAAATAATAGACCATTGTGTCAGAAACGGATTAATAGTAGATTGGTTTTTATTTAACACTCATGCCATGCGACTAGCGCCACCACTTATTATAACAGATGATGAAATCAAAACTGCTTGCGAAATTATTTTAAATGCTATTAATACCATTGTTAATAAAACGACCATATAAAAAAGTTAGAAAAAATAAACATCTTATTAATAAAATGTTGAATAAAACAAGAGCGTAAACCTGTCAAATACCGATAGCTATTGGTAACGAGCAAAGTTGCGGTGAAATAGTAATAGCGTATTTAACATGACAAGTAAAAACAATATTTAGAGTTTCATCCGCAACTAAAAAAAAACGAGTATTATCAATGTTTTTAAGACGTTTTATGTAATACCAACTATGTTAATACATAGTCTAATTTAAAACACATAGTCGCATAGGAAACATAGGTTAAATAGGTTTCACTCAAAAACTTAATCATCTTTTTTACGTTTTTTTCCTTGACGAAAAAAAGTAACAAAAAAAGTCAAGCCAAAAGTATCCCTCCACTATACCACGTCCAAATTGAATTACATTACTGATTAAATTTACGCGAAACAAAAACGTGTAAAAAATGAAAGGTGCTAAAGAGA
>JAYVDU010000018.1:0-7254 GCA_043749245.1 Bacteroidota bacterium
TTAATACTGCATCAGGTTTTTATAAAAACCTGTTCGAATCGTTTTCAAATGTAAATAGGGGATGGAACAATATTCCTGATTTCTCAAATGGTTTTTTAAATGACGATTTGACAAAAGTGTTTGCTATACCTTATAGTGGTGTGAATACAAATTTCACAAACCCATTTCTGCCAACGTTTGATAAATTATACAAACAAATGGTTGATTATAATACCACAATGTTTACAAACTTAACCAACAGGTTACAAAGTAGTGCTGATGTTTTTGAAATCAGTAAAAAATATCAGGACGTAATCAATACTCGAATAGAGGCTTATAAGAATATCTTGAAAACTACTACTGATGCTTCCAATAAACAAGTGAGTTTTTCTATAGAAAATAATAAAAATACTATGGAAGAAATGAATAACCAATTTGATATAATGGTGAAGCAGAATCAAAAGTTCTGGTCTGATTTGATGCCATCTGTAAAAGCTCCTTTAAATGACATAGAAAAAATAGTAAAGGATTCTATTAGTCCTGAAATTAAAAAACGTACATCTGTTTTTGCGACTGAATTATCAGATCATAAAGTTTAATTCTATTTGGATATATATAATTTCAAAACAATGACTATGAAAAATCAATCATCTTTATTTAGTGATATTCCTACCGTCTTTTCTAATAAAAAAAGAGGTCCACTTTCAAATGAAAACATAACGGATGCAATCATTGACTCATTTAATGAACAGACTCAACTAAACGATCAGTTTAAACTAAGGATTAAAAAAATGATCGATTCAATTGAGTATGCCTATCCTAATGAAGGTATAAAACTTAAAGAAATTGTTGATTTTTTTTTAGATAAATCACGGAAATTATCACGAGACCAAATGAAAAAATTATTAGATAGTCACTTAGAAGTTAATTCTAAAGATAGCAGTATTCAAAATGCTGACAAGGCATCGAACTTACCTGAACTAACTCCAAAACATAACGAGAATTGGATGAAGGATTGGATGGAACAAGCAGATCATTTCAAAAACAATCCGGAAGTTATGGCACTAATTGCAAATAATGTAGAAGGGTTTCTTCATTATGCAGATAAGGTAGAAGGTAAATATGTGTAACCGTGAAAAAAATAAAAATAAGGGTATCGAAGTTACCCTGTTACAGGAAGGAATTCTTCATATTCATTTAAAGGAGCATACAGAAATTACCCTAAACGATGCTGCATTAGCATTAGAAAAATGGGTGAAATTAGTAAAGGAAAAAAATTACCAGTATTTATTGATGCGGGTGAATTTTGTACGATTGATAGTGAAGCTAGAATATTTTCTGCAAGCGAAGAAAATAATATATATACTTTAGCTGATGATATTGCATACAGCCATCTAGGACAAAAGTTAATTGCAAATTTTTATTTGAATCAAAACAATCCTACGGTTCCCACAAAAGTTTTTTCTGAAAAGAAAGATGCCATAACATGGTTAAAAACATTTTTAAAATAGCGCCCTCATTATAATCAATTGAATTGCAAAAAGTTATTTCAGTTTAAAATAAAAAACATGCAGGAGATACCCGATTTTAGCTTTAACGGCTTATTTAATAATATTATAAAAATGAATCAAAGGGTAGTAAATAATTACCTCAAGAACTTCTCTGGGTATCATCATGATCTTCGCGATATAGGACATACTTACTTTGATTTTGTGACTAAATTATGTGTGAATCCATTTGAAATGATTAAGGTATCCTATTTCTACATGGAATATTTAAAAAATCAACAAGTCATTTGGAAAGAGGTATTTATTGAACATAAACAAAATGGAAACTCACTTGGAGATTTGTTTAATAATGGAGATAAACGATTTATAGATTCTGAATGGTGTAAATATTCATATTTCAACTTTTTAAAAGAAAATCATTTATTGTTAGAGAAATTATCCTTACAAATTATTGATGAAGTAGAAATAGATGATAAAATGAGGAAAAAACTCGAATTTTATACTGAACAGTATATGTCTGCCTTTTCACCTTCTAATTTCCTTTTCACAAACCCTGAAGCATTAAAATTAGCTTTAGAAACTAAAGGAAAAAGTCTTTGGTATGGGTTTAATTATTTAGTAAATGATCTGGAAAATGGAAAAATAACGCAAACGGATGATTCAGCTTTTGAAGTAGGGGAAAATTTAGCAATAACTCCTGGAACCGTTGTTTACGAAAATGAATTAATGCAATTGATTCAATACACACCTTCAACAAAAAAAGTTTTAGAAACACCCTTGCTTATCATTCCACCATGGATAAATAAATATTATGTATTAGATCTTCAGCCAAAAAATTCTTTGGTGAAATATTTAGTTGATAATGGCATTGTTGTTTTTATGATTTCGTGGCGTAATCCAAGTTCAGAAATGGGAAAGGTGAGGTTTGATGATTACGTAACAAAAGGCGCATTAAATGCTATTGAAATTGCTAATAAAATATCAGGTTCAAAAAAAGTAAACACTTTAGGCTATTGCCTTGGTGGAACGCTTTTAAGTGTAGCTTGTTCGATTCTATCTACTAATCAAAAAGAGAATCCAGTTAGTTCCGCATCGTTTTTAGCTAGTATGATAGACTTTGCAGATATAGGCCCGATGGGAGATATCATTGACAAGGCGCTCATTTCAAAATTAGAACGAGGAGAATTAATGCACAATGGAATTTTAAATGGTGTAGATATGGAAACTGCCTTTAATTTAATACGACCAAATGATTTAATATGGAACTATGTTGTAAGTAATTATTTAAAGGGGATTAAACCTACCGCATTTGATGTGATGTATTGGACAAATGATAACACTAATTTGCCAGCAGCTATGTATGTGTATTATATGCGATACATGATATTAGAAAATAAACTCAGTCGTAAAAACGCTTTAACGATAAATAGCACGCCTATAGATATTGGTAAAATTGATATTCCTGTTTTTGTAATTGGTTTAAAAGAAGACACTATTTCGCCTGCTGTTACAACATTTACAACTACCGAATTAGTATCGGGCGCTGTTGAATTTATTTTAGGAGATTCTGGTCACGTTATGGGCGCTATCAATCCACCAATGAAAAAGAAATATGGTTACTCGATAAATGGCACCTTGGGTAAGGGATTTGAAGAATGGCAAAAAACGGCTAAACACTTTGAGGGAAGCTGGTGGACGGCTTGGATGGAACGGCTAGTTAAATTATCTGGTAAAGAAATTTCAGCCAATACGAATCTAGGAAATAAAGAATTTCAGCCAATAGAAACTGCTCCAGGAAGGTATGTGAAAGAAAAATGCTTGTTGATATCTTAATTTAAACTATAGAAAATGAAAAAAATAAAAAACATTATTGTAACTACCGATTTCTCTGTCACATCTCGAAAGGCCTACAACTATGCTAAGGCTTTGGCAAGAACCCTTAATGCTTCTCTAACAATTATTCATATAAAAGAGAATCTTGTTATGGTGTCTGATGTGATGATTATGCCATTTTCAATTGAAGATAATGAAGCATTAACTAAAGATATTGAGACTCTTATGGCTGAAGAAGATATAGCAACTCATGACGTTACAATTAAACAACATGTAGGTATTAAGATTTTTGGTGGAGATGCGGCTACTGTGTTAACCCAACTATCAGAAAATGATGAAACAGATTTAATTGTTATGGGAACAACTGGCTTGTCAGATATGCTTACTAAAATATTTGGTTCTACCTCAATTAATGTATCTAATAAAGCACATTGTCCTGTTATACTTGTTCCAAGAGACGCGAGATGGCATCCGATTAAACATATTATGTTTGCTAGTAGCTTCGATTCAGTAACTACTAATTTTATTAATGAAATTACTGATTTTGCTTTAACTTTTGGAGCCGATATTGATTTTTTGAATGTAAAAAGTTTTGATCCTCAGTTGGAAATAAAACAAAAAGAAATTGATTGGGATAAACTTATCGTTAATAGTAAAAATTTAATTTTCCAAAAAAATACAATATATGGTAACGATACTATTGAAGAATTAAATAAATATTGTGAGAACAATGAAGTAAACCTTATGGCTTTTGCAAGTAAACACCGTAATTTTTGGCAAAAGATAATACACAAAAGTATTACTGAAGAGAGTGCTTTATCCTCCTCTATACCAATTATGATTATGCACTTAGATGATTCAAAATACTAATTATTAGAATCAATAAATAAAAACTAAGATGAAATCAATAGCACTTAAAAATTTTATTTACGAAGCGGCCGATATTTATTTATTTGCTGTAAGATTTTTCAAAGAAGTATTTAAGCCGAGATATGAAATTTCAGAATTACTAAAGCAGTGTTATTACATTGGCAACACATCATTACCACTTGTTGCCGTTACCGCTCTAATTATGGGCCTAGTAATAACTATTCAGTCACATCCTGCAATGGAGGCATTTGGAACTGAATCTTGGCTGCCGTCGGTTGTTTCAGTTTCATTAGTTAGAGAAATTGTACCAGTAATAACCGCTTTAACCTGTGCAGGAAAAATTGGTTCCAGTATGGGTGCAGAACTTGGCTCAATGAAAGTAACTGAACAAATTGATTCTATGGAGGTATCTGGGACTAATCCATTCAAATATTTGGTTGTAACCCGTGTTGTAGCAGCAACACTAATGTTGCCCTTACTTATTATTTTAAGTGATACAATCTCTTTATATGGCGCTTACATTGGAGTGAATATAAATCAAATTATCAGTTTTCACCTTTTCGCTAATCAAGTTTTTATTAAACTCAGTTTTGGAGATGTATTACCATCTATCATTAAAGGTTTCTTTTTTGGTTTCGCTATTGGAATAATAGGTTGCTACAAAGGCTGGAATACAAAAGATGGTACTGAAGGAGTTGGTAGATCTGCAAACTCTGCTGTTGTTATTTCAATATTTGCTGTTTTTATAATTGATTTAATCGCTGCGCAGATTACGGGCATTTTAAATATTAAATGATGGAAGCTGAAAAATATGACACTAACGCGATTATTGAGATAAATGCTTTAAAAAAAACATTTGGTACAAATATAGTACTTAATGATTTTAACCTCAAAGTAAAAGAAGGCGATAACGTTGTTGTCATTGGTAAATCAGGATCTGGAAAATCAGTTCTCGTAAAATGCATAATTGGTTTAATGATTCCCAATTCTGGAACCATAAAAGTATTTGGCGATGATGTGTCAAAACTTTCTCACGAAGACTTAGATAAGATGAGAGCCAAAGTTGGTTTTCTTTTTCAAAGTAATGCACTTTATGACTCGATGACTATTCGTGAAAACTTAGAATTTCCATTAAGAAGGCATTGGATTAAAGACACAAAAGAAAGCATGAAGAATTTGGTAATTGAAGCTCTTACAAATGTAGGATTAGCGGATACTATGAATATGAAGCCATCTGAACTTTCAGGAGGAATGAGAAAACGGATTGCCTTGGCTCGAACACTAATTCTTAAACCGAAAATTATTTTGTATGATGAGCCTACAAGCGGACTAGATCCTGTGACTGGAAGAGAAATTAGTAATCTAATTGTAGAGATTCAAAAAAAATATAACACAACATCTATTATTATTTCTCATGATTTGAATTGTGCTAAAATTACAGCCAACAAAATTGTGATATTAATTGATGGTAAATGTTATGCCAATGGAACTTTTGAAGAATTAAAGAAGATAAGTGATATAAAAGTGAAACAATTTTTTGATTAAAAATATGGAAGAGCATTCAGTAAAACGATTAAGGCTGGGGATTTTTGTAATAGCATCAACTACATGCTTAATACTTGGCTTATACTTTATAGGAAGCAAAAGAAACATTTTTCATTCTAAAATACATGTGAGCGCTGTGTTTAATAATATCAGTGGACTTATTCCTGGAAATAATGTCCAATTCAATGGTATTAACGTTGGAACGGTTTCAAAAACTTATGCAATTGCAGATACAGCTATTAAAGTAGAGTTTACCATTGATGAAAATGTGACAGAATTCATTACCGTGAATGCAATTGCAAGTATAGGAACTGATGGATTGCTGGGTAATAAATTGGTGACTATTGCTCCCTATAAAAAAGGTGGGGCATTAATTCAAGAAGGAAGTATTATGAATACTATTAACTCGATTCAAATAGACAAAGCCATCCGTAAATTACTGGTAACAAACGATAACTTAAATATTATTAGCGAAAACCTAAAAAAATTCTCTGATAAATTTAATTCAACAAATTCACTTTGGCATTTATTAAGTGATTCTACCGTTTCAGAAAATGTTCGCAATGCTTTAGTTCATATAAAAATTACAAGTGATCGTACAGCAATTATTACAGGCGATTTGAGTAAAATAGTGAAAGATGTTCAGTCTGGAAAAGGAACAATGGGTGCATTACTTACTGACACTTCTTTTTCGCACAAGCTGAAACAAACGATTGTAAACATTGAGGCTGTAACAGATTCTTTTGCAATTGTATCAGGCAATTTTAAAAGTATTTCTGAAAAAATAAAAAATGGAAATGGCGCAATCGGCACACTCATATCCGATACAACATTTGCCCATAACCTTAATGAAAGTATGAGTAATATAAAAAAAAGTTCAGAAAAATTTGATGAAAACATGGAGGCTTTAAAATACTCATGGCCTTTTAAAAAATATTTTAGAAAAAAATTAAATAAAAAATAAAATGTGCAATATGAAAAATGAGCCAAAACAAAAACCTGAAGTTGAACAAATACCACAAACAGATGAGGAACGACCAATTCCGCCAGATTATATTCCCGAGCCAAAAAAACACGAGGAAATACCTGAACCACAAGAAGAGGAATATATAGAAGAACAATAAAAAAATAAAATATGAAAACTAAACTTATAATTGCTTTTATTGTACTTGTAACAAGTGCAAAAGCACAAGATACTATAAACTATATTACCGGCCCACACGGCGGGTTATTAAAAACGGTTGAAAATTATAAAATAGAAACCATTAATTCTTATGGTTGTATTACAGCCTATTTATTTGACGTAGGTTTAAAAGCAATACCCAATAAATTTATTTCGGGTACAATTATGTTTTTTTATAGTAATGGTGCGAGTTTAAATAATTACTTAATACCAACCGGTTCAGATTCTTTTACAGCTGATGTATCAAACACAGATTATTACTATTATATTATACATTTTAAGATTAACGAAAAAATTATTAGCGCAAGATTTAATAATCTTTCGGGGATAGCTGAG
>JAYVDU010000019.1:0-7219 GCA_043749245.1 Bacteroidota bacterium
TCAAACATTGGATGTTTAGGGTTAATAAAACCAACTAACATTTTTATGTTGTCCGGGTCTTTTAAAAAGTCACCAGCTAAGCCGCTTAAACTTTCTTTACTTTCGGAAGCGTTCCTTTCGGCTTCAAATTTTTGACGTTCAAGTTGAATAGCATGTTTATCCTCCTTAGTCAGATTATCACGAAGTAAGTTTTTGTTTTCTTCGTGCAATTCATCAACCTTTTTTTCAAGTTTGGTAATTTTTACCTTACTTTCTTCGTGGTGTTGCTTCAACGTATCGTGTTTTACCTCCAATACCTTGTAATCTATGTAGTCTTTATCTTGCATTGTAGTATGTTTTTGTTCGTTTTCACTCTCTTTTATAGCTAATGGCGGATTAAAAATAGCTCTATCCTTAGTTAAGGGTATATCCTTAATGGCTTCATCCTTAATTAAGGGTATATCCTTAATGGCTTCATCCTTAATTATGTGTTGGCTAATAATAGACTCATCTCCTGTTAATTCAACCGTATAAACTTCTCTATTTCTATACTGTATAGGAGTTGTGCCATTAAGCGTGTGTAAGCTTACTGTAAAGCTTCTTACATTCTTTGATTTAGCTATATCTAATAGACAATTCTCAATACTTTTATTTTTTTTGAATAAGTCTTTTGGGTTTAGTTTTCCGCTAAGAAATTTTAAACTAGGTATTGATACTTCAAATAAATATCCCGTATCAATAATCTCATCAGCTATTCCCTTAACAGTCATTATTTAAAAAGAATAACGGTTAATAAATAAGGTACTGGGTTTAAGGATATGTGCAGAGGGCTTGAAAAGAACTTGCGTATTTCATCAACGCCATATATTTCAAACTCATCACCGTCCTTTGCTAAAGCATTTAACGGCAATGGCGTTGCTCCTAAAAAGGTAGGGATAGCCATATCGTTACCGATACTATAGTTTGCAATATAATCTTGTGAAGGAACAGAGGGGTGTTTATTAAAACGTATGTATGCTTTTTTAGTTACATCACGTAAAATATTCTCCATTCTACCTGTTAAGTCAGAGCCGTTTGCAGTAGCATCAGCATCGGAATTATAAAACACTATATCCTGCGCAAACGTGTTGTCGTTTGGTGCTGAACCAAAAAAACTACCAAGCTCAAAACTAAAATAATTATCAACCTTCACCGCAAACGTAATACTCCTGTACGCTTGTAAAAAACTATTTGGTGCTATTAATACGTTGCCTATCATGATGTTCTTGTATAACCTGTTATTACTACATTAATTGCATCAACCGAGCTGTGTGGCGCATATACTATTTGCGCATCCGTTGAAAAACCTAAAAGAGAATCGCCACTTTCAAATACTTCATCCGCGTAACTTGGCAAATCAAAATTTCCAAATACTTTAATGGCTACCTGCCCTTTATTTTGCAAGCGAATTTTATACATTCCCTTGATTTTCATGGTGGCTTGCGTTTCTTCGGTAATTCTATTAGTTTGAACGTTAAAAGAACCGTTCACGTGCTTTACCTCTGTAACAGTTGCTACAGGTATTGCTTTTGCCTCAACCATTGGTTGAGTTTTGCTAAAGGTTTCGTTTACCGTTAAGTTTTTCATTGCCTAATTATTTACCTATTTCAACAAAGAATATATACTGAATCAATAAATCAGAGGTTGTTGCTCCTGGCGTTGTCATTTTTACGTTTACGTTACCAGCAACATCAAAAGGGTCTTCCATAAAGAAACGATCCTTTATTGCTACCGATTGGTTTACTAATAAGTGACCTAAACCAATTGGCTCAAAAATATTTCTATTTGAGTTTGCAAAGTTTACTAAACATTGCTCAGGTATAATGCCTCCGTTTTTAACTGCCAAAGCATAATAACCTAACACTTTATTAGTTTCTTGCCCTAAACTCATTTGCTTTTCAAAAGAACCAGCAGGCGTACCTGCTAGAATTAAATGAGTTCCTATAACTGTTTTTGTATTTTTCATTGTAACGTTTTTAATTTATAATTGAATGTGTTATTGTTGCGGTGTGTGAGTTTTAAAAAAAGCCAACAACGTTTTATTGTTGGCTTTTTATTTGATATAGATTAAAAAGAGGGGCGAGAGGTACTCACCACTTTAACAAAGCGGTGACCAATCGCCCCGAATTTTACTAGGCTACACGCTTAGTTAAGCCTAAACCTTTAGATACAATTTCGATGTACCAAAAACCAGTTAATGCAGGAGCATTATCAGGGAATTTCAAGTCGAAGCGAACACGCTTGTCCGCTAACATGAATACTGGCCATTCTAACTGTTTAAAGTTTTTATCAGCGCCATCAACTGAATCGCTAACGATATTATTCGTTAAAAAATCAGATAAACGTCCGCTTTCTAAAATCACGTCATCAACTGATAACACGTATTCAGCATTTTGGATGCTAACAGGAATACGACGAGCCGCTACAGAAGCTCCAGTTGCCGTTGTTCCAGCGTCAAAATCTTCATCGTTAATCGCAAAAACAGCATTACTGTATGCAACTAAAGCCGCATCAACATTGGTTGCTGAATAACCAACACGAACCGCCACTTTGTCAATAATTAAGTTTTTTTCAACTGGCACAGAACCTTTAGAAAGGTTAGTTACACACGTTTTTTGAACGTCATTTTCGTTAATAACTGCAATGATACCTGTAGTACCAGTTAATTGCTTACGCAAAAATAACTCATCAGTTCTTAACTGTTTTTTTCCTTCTGCATAATCAGAAGCATCTTGTTTACTTAGTAAACCTTTTTCTAAACGAGCCTCGAAAACTTCGATCATACCGTTATTTTTTGTGCTTTTCATCTTTTGTTTTTTTAAATTGTTATTGTTTTAATTTTTTTAATTTTCTTTTTTGAAATGCTGTTTTTTAGTAAGCTAATTTTGCAGAACCAATACCTTGCATTTCTTCCGTTCCACGCATATCGTCGTCACCTCTCATACTCTCGTCGTCAAGACTTAAGTCGTCAGTACCACGCATATCATCGTCACCGTTAAGGTTGTCGAATGCACCTTGCATATCATCAGCACCACTAAGTGTTGGAATGAATTTGCGGATTAACGCTTTTGCGGATTCGGGTAAAATTCCGTTTAACCCTTCGGTTGTTTGCGGTGTTGCAACTTCTTTCACTAAACCGTTAATTACTTTGATAGTACCAAAAGCCGAAACTCCTAATCCAAACATTTTAATTAATGGGTTGTGCGCTTTGATGGCAACGCCTAAGCCTACTAAAGCAATACCACCATTAACCAATGCTGTATCTTTTTTTGTAACGGCTATAACTGCGTTTGCGCCAATCATACCAAGTGCAAGCATACCAAGGTCTTTTACACCTTCTAACGCCTCTGCTCCTGTCGGAATCATAGACATTGCTTTTTCTTTTGCTGTTGTGCTCATTTTGTTTTTTTTTAATTGTTGTTTTTATTTATTGATTTTATTTTGTGCGGTTTGTTAAGCTTTCTTTGCAGGTGCTTTCTTTGCAGGTGCTTTCTTTGCTTTAACAATTGGAGTTGTAGCGGTTTTTTTCGCTCTAATTCTTTTTAAAAGATGTATGCTCATAGCTTATATTTTAATTGTTTTTACTGTTTTATGTTTCCTTTTTTCTACTTGGTAGCCGTGTGGCATTTTTATTCCTTGCTTTGTTAGCTTTGCTTTCAACGCTTTTGATTCTCGCTTTTTAGAAAAGTTACCTAAGCCATTTAGTTCCTCTTTTGGTGTGCTTTTCTTTTTGCCAGCGAATGCTAAACCAACTAAAGCCAATAAACCAACACCTCCCACGATCAATGCCGTGCTATTACTTTTGGCAGGTGCAGGGTTTCCGTTTTCGTCCAATACTGCTTGGTCTGTTTCCGCTCCTGGCGTTTTGGTTTTGTTAGCCGTTTTTGCTGTAGCGCCTTCGCTGTCTGAACCATCACTTTCAGAACCATCACTACCGTTACTTACTCCGCTATTCTGTTTTTTTTTTTCACCATCATCATTTGAAGGCTCTTCGTTGTTCGCTTTATCAGCATTTTCAATACTACCATCGTTTGTTATGGTTGAGTTTGAAGGATTACTTTGTTCGCTTGTATCGCTTGGATTATCGCTTGACGGTGCGCTTTCAGTACCGTTTTCGTTTTTCTCTAAGCCTGATTTTTTGCCTTTAAATAATCCCTTAACCATTTTAATGATAGGTGCAAGTACAGCCATAGCCGCTGTGATTGAACCTGCGGCTGCAACCGCAGAACCTAAACCGCCTAAGCCAAATAATGCTTCTGATGTTCCGCTAACGCCTTTTGCTTTTAATAGCTTGGCAATTTTTTTAGCGGCTCTACCATTCATTACGGCTTTTTTTATGGCGCTTTCATTACCGCCTAACTTATTTACATAAGTGTTTACCAATCGGTTTTTAACTTTCAAACAAGCATCGTAATAGTCGGGTTTGATGCCTTTAGCAAGTGCGTATTCTTTGGTTTGGAAACCCCAGTATACTTTTTCACCCATCTTTAAAAAGTTGGTTCGCATAGCCATTAAAAAACCACCACGAACAGCAACAAATAATGGATTTGTTTTTTTTAGGAAACGACCAATTTTTTTGAAAGCTCCTTTAAACTTACCTTTCCATTTACCGCTCTTAAATAATTTACGAGCATTTTTAATTTTTGTAAAAAAACCACGCTTACCTTTTTTAGCCGATTTCATTTTTTTGGCAGAGCGACCCTTTCGACCTAAACCGCTTACAGTATCAATCATGTGATCATCTAATGCACCATACATTTGACCATATAAATAGTCGTCGTGTCCGTGAATAGCATCATACACACCTTGTAAGTGTGGCAATACTGCTTCGTGTTCTGTATTAGATAATTCTTCTAATACACCATCTAAATGCGCTTCGTTAAAATCTAGGGATAACGCACCATCTAATTTTTTAAGTTGAGCAACCAATTTTGGTTGATTATACATATTTGTATAACGGTGCGGATTACGCTCGCAGTGTTGTAATGTTTTTCTAACGTGTGCGTGTAAACGGCGGTGAAACACCTTGCCTACAGCCTCTTCGTTTAAGCCGTTTAATTCTTCAACGCCTTCAAATTCATTTCCTAATCCAGCCACTTCGTCGTTCACTCCGTTAAGCTGTTGTAATTGGATGCCTTCCATTTTTAAATGTTTAGTTTTGGTTATTTTTGGTGCTTCTTCATCAAAAGAATTTAACACTGGGTCTATCACCCAATAGTTTGCACGTGAATTAATGTTTACTCCTTGTGTTTTTGGTACAACTACATAAATGTGTTGGTAATGCTCCTTACCATTGATAGCAATAATTTTAAGATCGTGTTCAATACCTAAATTTGTAAGTACAGATGAAACACTAGCCGAAAAACAATCGCAGTCGATGCCTGTTTTTCTATCAGCCCACGCACGTGATGGTCTGCGAACTTGTTCTACACCATAATCGTCCAATTTGTATTGGTAGTGTTGGTAAAAGAAATTAAATACAGATTTACAAGTTGCTTCTAAGGTTGGACGCTTTAGTATTTGCGCTATCTGCTTTGTATCATTAAGTGTTTTTAATACTAGTACTTTTACAAAATCAAGCGTATCGGTTACCGATGCGTTTTCGTTTATAATATCTGTTGCTCCAGTTGCTTTAGGAAAGTATTTATCATACTCCGCACCCGATTTAATACGTCGAATGTGTGTTGCTGTAATACCTAAGTTATCTGCCGTTTCCATAATTATATTACTGGTTGTATTGCTTGTGAAACTGTAATCCCTTTTAAAGACAAAGCGCCTTTTGCTCTTAACCAAAATGAATTTATCGGGCCTGAAATATCAACGTCTTGTATAGTCTGTAATGTTTGCCCCTTGTAGTCATAAGTGAGTACAATGCGATGCCTATTAGATTTATTGATTAACGACGATATAGTTCCAAGCCCTTTAAAATCTATTGTCAGGATTATGTCTTTAGAATTTCCGTCTTTTAAGGAGATTGATAAGTAACTGCTAGTTGTTGCTATTTTAATCCAATTACCAATACCTGCTTTTTGTGTTTCAATACGAGCATAAATTTTTGTTACAGAAATATCGAAGCCCGAAAAGTTTTTGATATTCAAATTAAAAAGTGTGCGTATTACTGGCGAAATAAATTTTGTTAAGCCATCACCAATTAAACCATGTATGCGCAAAAAAGAAACCGTAGGAGTAATGTTGCCAACACCTGCTTTTACTTTGCTGTAAACGCTATAGCCTTTCCAAGCAAGCAAACCAAGTATACCTACTATTGTAACTCCTTTAACTATTTTTCCTGTGTCTGCCATTTATTCTGCTTCGGGTTGTGTTGGGGGTGTAGTTGTTTTGTTTTTTGATTTTCGGTAATCAACGTACTTGTTTATTAAAATCGAAATCACTGCACCACTTAATGCTTTAAATCCAAACATTATTAAATCGCCAATCATATTGGCGGTAAACATTGGGTCGAGTGGCGTTGCAATATTTACAGCGATTGCGCCTGTAAAACATGAAATAATTGTGTGCGGATTTGTTTGCATTAAATATTTTTTAGTTGTTGCTAGTTGCGGATTCAAAGGTGCAACAACTAAAAAGTGAGCATGAGAGTTAGTGAGTGTTAATAAGGGTTTTGAGCAATAAATAAGAATATTTAGTGCTATATAATTTTGATGCGAGTTAGCTTTTGATTATATTTGTGAAACCCTATTTTTATACTCGAATGGCAAACAACAAAGACTTTCATTTTGTGGGAAAAACCGAATTAGCCCAACGTTACTGCCTTTGCTTAAATACTTTTAATGTTTGGATAAAAAAAATAGAAGATAAAATACCTATGTACGTTAAGAAACAAAGGCGTTTTAGTCCATCACAAGTAAAGTTTTTTGATAATGTTTTTGTACATAATCCCGACCAAATTCAAATGAATTTTGAAGCATAAAAAAAGCCCGATACTGTTCAGTATCGGGCTTTTTGTTGTAATAGTTGCTCTAATTTAATTGGGTAAATTATAGGGGTTAAAATCCATTTCGTTATTACCCCATGTTATTGATCCTGTATTATCTACTTTAAAGTTTTTAAATAAATTAGTATCTCTGTATTTCACCGCCCATGTAGTTGAATTAGAAAAAAGAAAATTTTTAAAATCATGTATTTTCTTTTTACCATTTGTAAAAACAATCATTAATTTATAATCTTTTAAATATGTTAC
>JAYVDU010000020.1:0-2090 GCA_043749245.1 Bacteroidota bacterium
TTACAAAAAGAATTAAAAGTAGCTAAAATTAATCCGAATGAATTTGATATTTATATGCGTGCTTTTAAACAAGAGGCTATTTTAGAAGTTTGGCTAAAAAATAAAGATGATAACAAATACAAGTTATTTAAAACTTATGATATTTGCGCTACTAGTGGGTCTTTAGGGCCTAAACGGAAAGAAGGAGATGGCCAAGTGCCTGAGGGGTTTTATCAAATTGATTTATTTAATCCAAAAAGTAATTACTATTTGAGTATGCGTATAAATTATCCTAACGCCAGCGATGTGATGCTAATAGAAGGCGCTAACGCAGGTGGTGCTATTATGATGCATGGAAACTGTGTTACTATTGGGTGCTTACCGATGACTGATGATGAAATTAAAGAGTTATATATTTTGTGCTTAGAGGCGAAGAACCGCCATAACCCTGTTTACATCGATATTTTTCCAACAAAATTTACAGAAGCTAATTTAAAAATGCTTGAGGCAAACTATCCTAAAAGTAAACTCGCTTTTTGGAATACCCTAAAGCCTGCTTACGATTATTTTGAAGTACATCATTGGCTTGCTAAAGTTACTATTGATAAAAAAGGGAAATACGTTTACGCAGAGTAATACATTTGTAATACACCAACCATTAAACATTGCTGCTTAGGATATATTTGAAAATTCTGATACTAAAAAATAATTGTGCATAACATTAAAATAAAGAGATAGAGATGACTATCTCTTTTTTTATTTTTAAGAAGTTTTAATTGCTGTCAGTTCGAACGAAGTCGAGAACTCTAAAATAAAATTAAGAAAACTGTTAGGTCAAATCATGCTATTGCATGAAGAATATTTGAATTATGATTCTAAAGTATTTATATGTAAACATATTAAAATGTAATGATGGCACTTACTATACTGGTATTACAAATAATATAGATAAAAGGCTTGTACAACATAATGAAGGATTGAATACAGAAGCCTATACATATTCTAGAAGACCAGTAAATCTAGTATTCTATGAACGATATACTGATTATAACATAGCTATTGAATGGGAAACAAGAATAAAAAAATGGAGTGTAAAAAAGAAGGAAGCTTTAATAAATTCTGATTGGAAAAATTTAGTGAAAGAGTCTGAATGCAAAAATGAAACTTCACATAAAAATGCTTCTCGACTGCGCTCGAAGTGACAAAAAATTAAACTGTATAAAAACTACGAAACTAAAAAATAACCATGCGCATACCTCAACGTTTACAACTCATTAAATTAACCATACTCATTGGTATTTTCATATCAGTAGTGTTGAGTTTTAATTTATGGGCAGGGCAACGTTGGTTCCCTAAATCACCGCTATTTATAGATTTCACTAGTATTCCAGCTCCTTTTGATTACATCAATCTTGGTGTATTAATTACCCTGATAGCTTTTGCATTTATATCAACTTCCAAAACACCAACCGTCTTACTCATTTTATTTTCCATTTATTTATGTATAGATGATCAAAATCGTTTACAGCCTTGGTTTTTTAATTACATGTTGATTTTAGTCGTTTTATTATTTTACAAACAACGGGTAGATGAACCTAATAATTATACGATGGTATTTATTTCGTTACAAGTCCTTGTAGCATTAATATATGTGTTTAGTGGTTTACAAAAAATGAATTCGCATTTTATAACACACACGTATACATGGATGATTAGCCCGTTACAACAGATCTTAAATACGCGACAAATGCAACTCGCCCTTCATTTTGGTAAAATTATTCCACACCTAGAATTGGTTATAGGCATAGGCTTACTTATTAAACCTACACGCTATATTATATTGCCTATGGTTATCGCTATGCATATTTTCATTTTATTACTATTAGGGCCGTTTGGAAACTCTTATAATCATATTGTTTGGCCATGGAATATTCTCATGATTATTCTTAACTTATTGTTATTTGCAAACGTTGAGCGTGAACGTTTTTTTGACATCGCCATTTTATTTAAAGGCGTTTGTTTTTATTTAGTGATTACGTTGATGTTTATTTTTCCTTTTTTTAGTTTCCAAAATAAATACGATTCTTATTTATCAAGCTCCCTATACTCTG
>JAYVDU010000021.1:0-2086 GCA_043749245.1 Bacteroidota bacterium
CCATTAATTGTAAAACCAGCTTTTTCATTCCCCCATGGATCTTTTACAACACCACCAAATTCAATGTTCAATTTAATCTTATTGGTAATGTTTTTCATAGTTAATTCACCATACAATTCATAATGACCAATTTGATCCATTTTCACAAAAGTATTTCCTACAAAGTTGATTTGTTTATGGCTTAATACATCAAAAAAATCAGTGCCTTTTAAATGTTCATCTCTTTGTACATCATTGGTATGAATAGAAGCGGGGTTTAACCAAAAATCAATTTGAGACGTCATAAAATCTTCTCCAGTAGTATAGATATTTGCATCAAACTCTTTAAAAAAGCCTTTGATATTAGCTATCATAAGATGCTTAACTTTAAAGGCAATTTCGCTATGCGAAAAATCAATTCCCCACGTTGTTCTCGTTTTAACTTCTGCTGTTTCCATTTCTATCTATTTTTAATAATGATTTTTCGAGTAAACTTTAATGGAAGAAAAGTACAACCTGCGTTCATTTATGATTTAAAAACTACTTCTTTTTCTTATCGTCATTTGATTTATCGTCTTTCTTTTTTTTGAAAAATCCACGCAATAAAATATTATGACTTGCGGCATCCATATTTTTTTTGAACCCACCCGTACCTTGTCTAATATTTAAGAGTGTTTGATCTATACTTTTCGCAAAAAGAGTATCCATAAATAGTTTTCCAATAGTGCCTTTTCCATTTCGTATATTATTCATTACAGCACCCAGGTCATCTGTAATGTAAGCCGCATTAGAGCTAGTTACCTTTAAATTATATAAAATTTCGTCCATGCTAACCGGAACAGCTGCTACAATAATATCATTATTTTGAATTTCTAATTTACTTTTAGCGCCAGGTATAATAATAGCCACTTTATTTCCCATTAAGCCGTCTGAGCCAATTGTTATTTTTGCGTCTTTTTTAATATATTTTCTAGCTTTGTCGTCAATATTAAAATTAACTTTTACAGCACTATCCGATACAATTTCAATGCTTTCAATCACGCCTATGTTGATGCCAGAAAAACGAACATTATTACCAACTTGTAAGCCGCTGACATCTTTAAAAACTCCACTAATTTGAAACGTTTTATTAAATAGCTGTTGTTTATCACCAATAAAATAAATACCGATAATGAATAGCACTAGCCCGATAGAAACAAAAATTCCTAATCTAATTGTATGTTCATTGTTTTTTTGCATAATTTTTTTTTTATTTTTTATAATTCGAAATAAGAACGAATTTCTGGATCTTTTGATTGTTGTAATTCATCAAATGTACCTTCAGCAGAACATATTCCGTCTTTCAATACAATGATTCTATCAGCAATTATTTTTGCACAAGAAATATCATGTGTAATAATAATAGAAGATGTATTATATTTTTCGCGAACACTTAAAATTAAATTACTAATCTCCTTAGATGTGATAGGATCAAGCCCGGTAGTTGGTTCATCATATAACATTATCTCAGGTTTCAAAATAAGTGTACGTGCTAATCCTACTCGTTTTCGCATACCTCCGGAAAGTTCAGAAGGCATTTTATCTATAGCGTCTAAAAGACCAACATTTTTTAAGGCTTCAGTAACAACCGCATCTAATTCTTCTTCTTTTAAGGTATGTGAATTTCGTAGAGGAAATTCCAAATTTTCTCTAACAGTCATCGAATCATATAAAGCGGCACTTTGAAAAAGGAAACCTACTTTTTTACGAAGTTCGTTGAGTTTTGTGTTATCTAATTCAGAAATATTTTCTCCCAAAACATTAATCGTCCCTGCATTAGGATCGATTAAACGCACAATACACTTAATAAGCACCGACTTACCACTACCTGATTTACCAAGAACTACTAAATTTTCACCCAAAGCAAGTTTGACGTTGAAACCATTCAATACAGTTTTACTACCAAATGTTTTACAAAGTCCCTGTATTTCTATAGCAACAGATATAGGCTTTTCATGAGCATTTGAATCTAATGGGTTTTGTATAATGGTTTCGTTGGTTGTCATGAGATCAGATTATGAAAATAAACTAGTAATTTGAACGGCCATCATATCAATAATAAATATGA
>JAYVDU010000022.1:0-2086 GCA_043749245.1 Bacteroidota bacterium
TCTTTTCGCTCAGACTATGAATTTAAACGTGAGTAGGAAATAATTTTTTCAATTTCCTAAAATAAAAATTTCGAAAATGTTTGAATAAGTATTCGACAAGAATTAATTACAATTATTGTTTATCAAGTTTTCCCGTAGACTTCGCAGTAATTAATTATAAATTAAGTTGCCGTCTGCTTTAGCTGATAGTCAAAATAGTATAAAAAATTTAGTATTGCGCGGACTAAATCAATTTTAAATGAGGACAAAGACAATTGCATTTTATTCAGACTTTCGATAAATCTTCGATTTATAAATCTATCTTCTTTCATGAACTTTGTTCTAAAAAACATACCACGAATTTTTTCATCACAAAGTTCATAAAGGAACAAAGATTCACCCATAACTAAACTTAATTGCGTTTTTACAGCAAAGCCTTTAGTTCTCTATTAATTTATTCTTTCCTCTTCTCACCAACGCATTTTATTTTTTAGCGGTAAATTTTTAAAGCAAAACAGAATAATTTTAGCCTCTCAGTAAAATGATTTAACGCGAATATTTACATTTAATTTTTGATAACATTTAGAATTTCAAATAGATACAGAAATATGATAAACCTAACTTTTTTTAGCATCTGGAATTTTGAAATTAGGATTAAACTTAAACTTATGAGCAAGTATTTTAACCTCGTTTTGATTAAATTTTTCAATAAAAAGCCAAATTTGATGCATCACTTTTTTATTTCTATAACTTTTTTGAGGGTTAGCTAAAAGATTCATCCAATAATCAAAATAAGGTTTTATATCCTTAATATCAACAAGTTTGGTATCCAAATAGTGGTTAAAAAAACCTAATTTTGTAAAAAAATCATCAAAAATTTTACGAATCAATAATTCTTCAGCAGTAAAGTCTTCAATACTTTTTTCAGTATCTAAAGCACTTAAAAGTATTTCATTATTATAACGTAGAGTTGTTTTTCCTTCCAATTCGTTTTCATATACTGGAATATCATTTTCCCTATAATCTAAAAATATGAGTGCACGGCTAACATTTTTATCAGCAAAAAATTCTTTTACCTCTTTTGATACAAATTCAGCCCTTTTCCATCTTTGTGCATTTCTATATTCAATGAAAGACTTGTACAATCCTATTAAAACAGCCACAATACTGACAGACTGTATAAGCCAAGTTACTATTTGAATCAAATTACTTCCCATTTTTTTTATTTTTGTTTGTGTTAAAATTGTTACCGTATCTTTTTTCCGCATTTTTAACATCAAATCCTGGAGGTGTAGGTTTAAAAACGCTAGTTTCAGGCCCATTATAGTTCTGGATTTGAAATTTCCTCAAAGCATCTATGTCAATAGTATCAATTATTATAGAGTCATTTTCACCTCCCTTAATTTGAACTTGATTCATAGTTTGAGATTTTGTAGGTCTTGTAATTCTTGAATCGCCGTTTTTCGAATTATTTGACTGAACAAAATAACAATGAACATCTCTAACAATTGATTCCACAATATTAGAATAATAATTTGTATCTACATTATATTCACAAGCAAAAAGCACATCGACAAGTGACCTAAACAAAGCTCTCTGCTGAATATCTGCCAACTCAAAACAATTAAAAATTGAAAAAGAAATACCCTTCCATTTAATTAAAAAATATTCCGAAGGAGTAGGTTTCGGTATAGTATATCTATAACTTTCCAAAATCAATTTTTCATCTGGAGCATAATGGTTTTTAATTCTAAATATCGGTAAAAGCCCATTATAAACTCCACCCTCTTTTTCAACTCCTTTTATTTGAAATGGCAATAAACAGGCTAAAAGATTGTATGCTATATTATTACGTATCCAGTGCTCCACTCCGAAAATCATTATTGTTTGATTTTTTTTTGCATAATCACAAACCCAATCGAGTGCATTGAATGGAACACTAAGTTCTGGCAATATTAAAACATCAATTTTTTTAGTTTCAGATTCTCTTTCCGTTTTTTGAACCAAGTTCAATAAACTATTGAATTTTTGCTTTCTTTTTGTATCAAAAACAGGGTTTTGGAGGTAACTTTTTTCAATATGGCTATCATTTAGTTTCATATTTACT
>JAYVDU010000023.1:0-2086 GCA_043749245.1 Bacteroidota bacterium
CATTATTCGCATCTCCTTTTTTAGAATCGGTGATAGTTACTTCTTCTAATTTAGTAATTGCTTCCACCATTTCTATAGTCAAAATCGTTTCTTTACCAGAATTAACAATGATGTTATTCATTACCAAATCATAGTAGCCTATGTATTTTACCTTTACTGTATGTCGCCCAATAGATACACCTGTTAAACGAAAGTTACCTTTCGCGTCAGTAGAAGTAGTTATAGCATTTTCAATCCCATCTACAGAAACAATTGCGCCGTTTAATTCCGAACGGGTTTCTTTCTCTATAACAGTCCCTCTGATATTTTGCGTTACTTCCTGCGAAAACAGCGGAATTATAGAAGATAAGAATAGGATACAAATGATAAAAAATTTCATGTAGTGTTTTTAATTTATGTAAAATTAAACTTATTTATGAAACCGAATCAAGTTAAAAAAAATCATTATCATTTATATCATAAACCTTAACTATTAGTACTGATACATAAAAGTTGTATTATATAAAAATGGCTTGAAACGTTAGTTTCAAGCCATTTAAAATACTATTAAATTTAATAATAGGTTATGATAATTTTTGTAAAGCTATTCTCAAATTAGAAATTACATCAACTATATCTGATACTTTACAAGTACCAACCGACATACGATACCAAGGCGAGTTATCGTCTGCGCCAAATGCATAAAACGGAACAACCGCTAATTTTGCCTCATCTAAAATATATTTTGTAATATCCTTCGTAGTTGCTAAAATAGAACCATCAGCTGTTTTCATTCCATGTAAATCAAACTTAATCGTTAAATAAATAGCTGCCTGTGGCGTGATGGCATCTACTTTAAATCCTTCTGCTTTTAATGTTTGAAAACCCTTATAAAACCCATCCAAACGAGCAATAACCCTTTCTTTTTGTTTTATAATGAATGCATCATACATCGTTAAATCGCTTAAATATTTAGCGGTAGCCATTTGTTCAGCCTTAGGAGCCCAGGCTCCAACATGAGTTAGTATGGCCTTCATTTTGTCAATGATTAATTTCGGCCCCATGCTCCACCCTACTCTAACACCTGTTGCTGATAAGGATTTTGAAATGCCATCCACAAATACTGTGTAATTTTTCATAGCCGGACGAAGTGCTACTGGGTTGTAATGTTGCACATTGCCAAACGTTAATGCCCAGTAAATTTGGTCATACATCAAGTATACTGGTTTTTGATCAGGTCCGCGACGAGCGTTTTCCTCTAAAATCATATCACAAATTTCTTCTAAACCTTCTTTGCTAAACACTGTCCCCGTTGGGTTTTGCGGCGAGCATAACGCTAACAACGTAGCTTCTTTTATAAAAGGTTTAATATCTGCGGCAACTGGCATAAAATTCTGCTCAGGCTTAGCCTCAATAACCACAGCCTTTGCCGAGTTAAGATAAGAATAATGATTGTTGTTCCAAGATGGTACAGCGAAAATAACAGTATCGCCTGCATCAACTAATGCATTAAAAATACTATAGATAACGGGGCGTGCGCCACCTGCAATTAAAATTTCATCTGCTTTATAATCTAGCTGGCCGCGTTCTTTTAATAAATTAGATACAGCGTTTCGTAACTCAAGCATCCCGTCAGCAGCAGGATAATTGGTTTGATCATCAAGATAAGCATCAACAATCATTTGCTTTAACTCCGCAGGAATAGGGAATTCCTTAGGATTAAAATCACCAATGGTCATATTATATATTTTCTCACCCTGTTTAATCTTTTCATTTACTTCGCCCGCAAGCTTGATGATTTCGGAACCAATAATGTTTTGGGCTAATTTGGATACTTTAAGTGCTGGAGTTTGAGTATTACTAGTCATTGTATGTATTTTTTTTGAAAAGTATATATAATCCTTATTACTGCAAAATAATAGTTACTAACAGATTTAGAACCATTTTCCGAAAATTGAGTTTGGTAGATTTTTCAACACTTTTCAACAAAGTATAAAAAGACTAAAGGAACAATTAACTTTGTAACTTATACATTTTATGAGCAATTCAAAGAAAATAAAAAGTGCCCTAATCTCTGTTTTTTATAAAGATAACTTAGAACCAGTTA
>JAYVDU010000024.1:0-2081 GCA_043749245.1 Bacteroidota bacterium
GCAATCAGCTGTATAAATACGAATTCGAATTTATCATTTGTAAAAAAGGCACATAATAAAATAATAATTAAAAAACTAAACAAGGAAGTTCTGCTATCAAAAAATATACGAACTAAGATGGGTACTAAACAAAATGGAACGGCGTATATATAAAGTGGATTATATAAACAAACAATGTGCGATACCAATGTCGGTATCACAATAATTAAATAGATAAACGTTACGTGCGAGTTTTGACTAAATATGGATTTTCGGAAGAATGCCAAAAACAGCATCATAATCCCCAGCATTAAAGTACAAGCTGAAAATTTTCCTATCCAAATGGTTATACTTGAAGATTGTTGTTCCTGCTCATGTAATTCGGTATTATAATTTTTAATGATATTGTTTTGTTCGGCAGTTACTACATCATTCTTATGAATTAAAACATCTCCTTTATTTATTTTAGATTTATAAACATTGGATTCGTTGTTCTTTGTAACTGCAACTTCCTTATTGAAGTCTTCTCTATACTCAATATTAGATGGTAAACTCACAATTAATTTTTGAAGAAGCATCGTATCTGTTACACGATGTTTTAAAATAGTTTCTAAAGCATTTTCCTCAATTAATTTTGCAAAAGGAATTAAAGCAACTTCATTACCATTAACTAAATAAATAGAATCTGAATGTGCCGGAGTGCCCGTTAAATGGTAATATAAGCCAATATTATAAATACTATCTAACGTATGTTTTAGTTTTTCTTGTAATTTGACAGAGGCATCATGTGCAAATTCAGTAATTAAATCGGAAGTATTAATTTCCGTTTTAGTGAAATATAATTTAGTGTCTTGTTTTTTTTGCTGCTCGGCATTTAGTTCGATATCTGTTTTCTTTATTAAGAAATCAAAGCTTGTAATCACATCATCATTTAACCAAACATCACCTTCGCGAATGATGTTAGTTTGTTGATAGTTATGTTTAGGAAGTAAATAGGTACATACACATACACAGAATATAAAGACGATGCCTTTATACCATAACGCGTGCTTATCTCTTATTTTAGTAAAAACACTATTCATTAAACAAAAGAAAGTAAAATTATTAATTGATATGGACTATCTAAAAGCGATTATGAACAACTGAATTTTAATTGAATTGATAAAATTTCTTGAATTACACCAAATTGGCAATGAATATAATACCTCATACAAGACAATGCTTTAAATAATTTACTATTTTTACATCACAAATTCTTAAGTCTATTATGTTAATTATTGGTATATGCGGTGGCACAGGTTCAGGTAAAACTACTGTTGTAAATAAAATACTGGATATGCTGCCTGCGAACCAGGTAGCCATTCTTTCTCAAGATTCTTATTATAAAGACAACTCAACTATTTCACTTGAAGAACGAAAACACATCAATTTTGATCACCCAAATTCCATTGAATTTGATTTACTACTTAATCAAATAAATGAATTAAAAAATGGCAACAATATCGAAATGCCTATTTATTCATATATCACTTGTACCCGTTCTTCTGAAACTATCCAAATTCAAAGTAAAGAGGTGATTTTAATAGAAGGAATTTTATTATTTTCGGATGAACGTATTCGAAATATTTGTAACATAAAAGTTTTTGTTGATGCACCACCTGATGAACGCTTGCTACGCGTCATAAAACGTGATGTTATTGAACGTGGAAGAAGTGTACAACAAACACTGGATAGGTATATAGATACTGTAAAACCGATGCATGAACAATTTATAGAGCCAACAAAACGATTTGCTGATATCATAGTTCCATTAGGTGGAGAGAATACAGTAGCCATCAATATATTAGCATCAACTATTCGCCAAAAATTAGGATTGAGTAAAGCGTAAAATATAAATTCTATTTTCAACTAAATTAAAAACAAAAACTCCCGCTAAAAGCAGGAGTTTTTTAGTATTGCGTTATTCGTAATGAGGTCTATTAAAATTTTCTAAGCAAGCTTTGAACTCAAATTTTCCCATTTAGCCATTTCTACTTCTAACTCTTTTTTTAATTTATTATAGGAGTTAAAAAAGTGAGGATCTTTACTTAATTCATCATACG
>JAYVDU010000025.1:0-2076 GCA_043749245.1 Bacteroidota bacterium
CAATTAGGTGGACAAACCGCACTAAAGCTAGCTGAGAAATTAGAAAAATACGGCGTTAAAATTATTGGCACCGACTTTAAATCCCTGGATTTAGCAGAAGACAGAGGGGCATTCTCTAATTTATTAAAAGACAATCATATTCCTTATCCAAAGTTTGGCGTGATCAATGATGCAGAAGAAGCAATTACCTTATCTAAAGAATTAGGCTTCCCGTTGTTAGTGCGCCCAAGTTATGTGCTTGGTGGGCAATCCATGAAGATTGTGATTAATGAAGAAGAATTAGAACAACACGTGGTAAAGTTGTTAAACGATTTGCCAGACAATAAAGTGTTAATAGATCACTTCCTGCAAGGCGCTATAGAAGCGGAAGCAGATGCTATTTGCGACGGTAAGGATGTGTATATTATTGGAATGATGGAACACATTGAGCCTGCTGGTATTCATAGTGGAGATAGTTACGCGGTGCTTCCAACGTTTGATTTATCAGACAATGTATTGAAACAAATGGAGCAACATACTAAAACCATAGCTGTTGCCTTAAAAACAGTTGGTTTATTAAATATACAATTTGCTATTAAAGATGAAGTGGTATATATTATTGAAGCGAACCCAAGAGCCTCTCGTACTGTGCCTTTCATTGCCAAAGCCTACGATGAGCCTTATGTAAATTACGCCACCAAAGTGATGTTAGGCGCTAAAGTAAAAGATTTTAAATTTGCCCCTAAGAAAAAAGGATACGCTATAAAAATCCCAGTATTTAGTTATGATAAGTTTCCGGAGATACAAAAAGAATTAGGGCCAGAAATGAAATCAACAGGTGAGGCCATTTATTTTATTGAAGATTTGTATGATGAATATTTTCAAAACATTTATAGCGAACGTAATTTGTATTTGAGCAAATAATTTTTCAAGTATCGTACTTATCTTGAAAACAATAATCCAACGAGAACGCCAGAAATTCTACCAATTTGAAGAGTTTTATGCGAAAATAATGTTAAAAACGAGTTAAATAATTTGGAGTTTTTATTTATAATTTTAATTTTACAAAATTGTTTTGCGTAAACAATAATTTTAATTTATTATAAACCACCTTACGCAGGGTAAAATAAAAAATTTAACATGAAGAAATTAATTTTAACAGTAGCATCAGCTTTAGTAGTTGGATCATTAACAACATTAAACGCACAAGAAGCACCAAAAAAGACAACTGAGAAAAAAGAAGAACACAAGGCAGAGAAAAAAGAAGAGAAAAAAGAAAAAGAAGAGAAAAAAGAAGAGAAAAAAGCTGAGAACAAAGCGGAACATAAAGCTGAGCACAAAGAAAAAAAAGAAACTCCAAAAAAATAAAAAAATAAAAGTCACCGATGGTGGCTTTTATTTTTTGAATCAGGTTTAAATATAAAATCTAATTTTCATTTAATTTCAAAAGCCACAATATTTTGTGGCTTTTGTTTTTATGGAGTTGCGAATAAAAAACTAACGGCTGTGTTTATTTGTTAGTGATTAGTAATCTATTTGGAGCTAATTTGTATTTTTCATGAACCTCTAACATAGCCGCTAACACTAATTGAGAGTAGTTTTGCGATGCCGTTTTAAAATGCTTGGTTTCAGTATGCCACAGGGTATAAATTAAATTCATATTTCCTTTTGTTGGCATAAAACTAAAGAGTGCTTTTTTTACATTTCCTGAACCTGCATGGTAGCAATGCATTACAAGTAATCTAAACCATAATTCATTTTCTTTATAGTTAGTAATACCTAACGAATCTAATATTTTATGCGTATTTGGGATGCAAATCTTTTTTATTAAACTTGATGCTGCGTAAGCGGAGCGGCCAAAGTCAGCACGTTCATCTATGGTTTTATTTACTTTTAATCCAAACAAACGAGCTACATCTTTCATCAATTGAAATGAGCCATAAGCACCAACGTTTGATTTTTGTAATTTATTAGGACTTTCAATTAATAAGATAGCTTGCGCATACCAAGGATCAACGCCATTTGCGATAAAATCTTTTATGCCTTTGTCAAAATTGGCAGAAGCTTTGTCAAAATCATAAAAAAAACTTTTGCCGT
>JAYVDU010000026.1:0-7149 GCA_043749245.1 Bacteroidota bacterium
TAATATAAAAGGGATACTTAATATTTGTCCATTATTAATAAGTTGAGTAGCCTCTGAACTTACCTGATCTTCTTTTAAATATTCAACTAAAAATCTAAATGCAAACATGATAACGCAGAATAATCCAAACATAAAACCTTGTCCGAATTGATTCCGTTTATGTTTCCAAAGCCAATAAAAGAAAACAAATAACAAAATATAAAACAAAGCTTCGTATAGCTGTGTGGGTTGACGAACGGGGATTTCTATACCTGCATTTTTTAAATTCATAAAATCTTCATCGTTATTAGGAAACTTAAAGCCCCAAGGCAAAGTAGTTGATTTACCTACTATTTCGGAGTTCATTAAATTACCGAAGCGAATCATAAAGGATGCAAAAGGAACTACTACTACAAGCCTATCAAAAAGCCATAACCACTTTTCTTTAGCACTGCGACAATATAACCACATGCCGATAATAATTCCTATAGCGCCACCATGGCTGGCCAAACCGCCTTCGTATATTTTTAAAATATCTAAGGGATTTGCTAAATAATATTCAGGTTGATAAAACAAACAATGGCCTACTCTTGCTCCCAAAATAGTAGCAACAACAATATAAAGAGTTAAGCTGTCTAATTGTTTATCGGTGCGCCCTTCTGCTCTGAAAATACGATTCATAAAAAAATGACAGCCAATAAATGCTAATGCCCATGAAAGACCATACCAGCGCACCGGCCAATCGATAAATGGTATTGTAAAAATATCCGGACTTGGATTCCAAGTAATAAATAATAATTGCATAGACTCTAAATATAATTAATAAATTTTGCTTTTCATGTTATACCCACTACTGCTAATTTAATTGAAAACAACAGTATTTAATATTTTCTCCTTTATCTGTAAATAGCTTCTCATAGTGGGTTTTAATGGCAATGAGTTCTTGCCTATCAGCAGGGCAGTTTTGATATAAATTATCCGTTGAAAACAACAATGTATGGTTATTTTCTTTGATGACTTCAAGCGTGTATTCATACATGCTAGTACTATCCGTTTTTAAATGCACCAAACCTCCTGGTTTTAACATCGTTTTATAACGATTCAAAAAAATAGGATTTGTTAAACGTTGACGCGTTCTAGCCTTTTGTGGCTGAGGATCTGGAAAGGTGATCCAAATTTCAGACACTTCATTTTCAGCAAAACAATAATCGGTAAAATCTATTTTAGTTCTTAAAAAGGACACATTATTAAGTTTACTTTCTAAGGCTTGTTTAGCGCCTGTCCATATTCTATTCCCTTTTATGTCTACGCCGATGAAATTTTTAGATGGATTTTTTTCTGCTAAACCAATCGTGTATTCTCCCTTGCCACAGCCTAACTCCACGATAATAGGATTGTTGTTTTTAAACACTGATGCATGCCAATTTCCTTTATTAGCAAATACAGTATCTAAATCTTTAAAAAATAAATCGAAACAATTAGGAAACGTTTTTAAGTCGGCAAATTTTTCTAGTTTACTAGGCATAGGTATTTAATATAAAAGGGTAAAAGTACTATAAATAAATTACTATTAAAACGTTGATTTGTCTAATAAAGACCGAATCCATTACTAATACTACTGTTTTAGCAACACTATAATCTTTAAAATTATTCAAACAGCTGCTTTAAAAGATTTGTATATTCGCCTGTAAAACAAATACCACCACACATGAAAGTAACAATCAACGTAAAACTTGTAAACTCAAAATATAATCAAGCTTATGCCGACAAAGATAATGAAGGCGAAGAGACGGAAGACAACATTAAATATTTATGGGAAGATGAATTCAATGTTCAAGGTAACGTCACAAACTTTAAAGTGATTAATAATACTACTTATTTATTAAAAGGATTGTACGATGACGATGATGAGTTTTGTTTTGAAATTCCTGATATGACAGTGCTTGAATGTACGATGGATAATGGCTCTCAAACCCTCATCCCTTTTTCTAAAAAAGCAGTAAGTAAAACCACCAAGGTTGATACCAAAGACGGATTTTATTTTAATGTGCATTTAAAAAGTGTTAAAGAAATTGTAAATCCAATGGAAGGCGTATACATCTTAAAAGATGATTACCCTCAAGAACTATTAGGATTTGTAAATGACGATGAAGAGGAATAACGTATGACGAAAACGCTTTTTGCTATACTTAATCTATGGTGCTTTATTGGCATAGCGCAAACGGTTAATTACGAAACTTATGTAAATCCCTTTATTGGCACGGGCGGACATGGTCATACTTTTCCCGGGGCAACTGTTCCTTTTGGCATGGTGCAATTAAGTCCTGATACGCGCATTGATGGAAGTTGGGATGGGTGTAGCGGCTATCATTATAGCGATAGTATCATTTATGGTTTTTCACACACACACCTAAACGGCACTGGCTGTAGCGATTACGGAGATATCATGTTTATGCCTTTTAATGGTGAATCAAACACTGATCATAAAAATTATTCTTCCCAATTTTCTCATGCAAATGAAAAAGCATCTGCAGGCTATTATTCTGTAAAGTTAAATAATGGTATTTCTATTGACTTAACGGCTACTACAAGGGTAGGTTTACATCGTTATACCTTTCCTCAAAATAAATCCGCTCATGTTATTTTAGATTTAACGCATCGTGATAAAACGTTAGAGTCATATATTAAAATTACTGGTCCACGAACAATAGAAGGCTTCCGCCGAAGTGAGGCTTGGGCCAAGGATCAATACATTTATTTTGTAGCAGAATTTTCAGAAGATTTTACATCAGAAACATTTATTAATGATACGAGTGTAAATAACCAACAGCCTAAAGACAATCTTTTCAGTGGCCAAAATGTAAAAACTATTTTTACGTTTGCGAATAGTAAAAAACCAATCTTGCTCAAAGTGGGCGTTTCTACTGTTGGTGTAGGCGGTGCTAAAAAAAACATGCAGCAAGAATTACCGGACTGGGATTTCGGAAAAACAATGTCAAATGCAGAAGCCTTATGGCATAAAGAATTAGCTAAAATAGAAATTGGCTCCAGTGATATAGAAAAACTAACTGTTTTTTATACAGCCTTATACCACACCATGATACAGCCAAATGTAGCAATGGATGTAGATGGCATGTATCGCGGCAGAGACAACAACATTCATAAAGCGGAAGGCTTCACTTATTACTCTGTATTTTCTTTATGGGATACATTTAGAGCTGCTCACCCACTAAACACTATTATTGATCAAAAGCGTACGAGTGATTTCATCAATACTTTTTTAGCACAGTACGAGCAAGGAGGCAGGCTTCCTGTATGGGAATTAGCAAGCAACGAAACAGATTGCATGATTGGTTATCATGCTGTAAGTGTTATAGCAGATGCTATGGTAAAGGGCATTAAAGGCTTTGATTATACTAAGGCATTTGAAGCAAGTAAACACAGCGCTATGTTAGATCATTTGGGTTTAGCTGCTTATAAAAAAAACGGTGTAATCACGATGGATGATGAGCCGGAAAGCGTTTCTAAAACGGTTGAATATGCTTATGATGATTGGTGTATTGCGCAAATGGCTAATTTATTGGGTAAGACAAAAGAGTATGATTATTTTATCAAGCGTTCTCAAAATTGGAAAAACACCTTTGATCCAACAACAGGCTTTATGCGTCCAAAAAAAAATGGAGGATGGTTGACGCCTTTTGATCCCAGTGAAGTAAATAATAATTTTACAGAAGGTAACTCATGGCAATACAGTTTTTTTGTTCCACAAGATGTATATGGTTTAGTGGATATGATGGGCGGCAACACTGCTTTCGAAAAAAAATTGGACGACTTATTTTATGCCGATTCAAAAACAACAGGTCGCGAACAAGTTGATATTACTGGGCTTATAGGGCAATATGCTCAAGGCAACGAGCCCAGTCATCACATGGCTTATTTGTATAATTATGTAGGCAAACCTTTTAAAGCACAAAAACGCATACGTCAAATTTTATCTGACTTTTATAAAAATGCACCTGATGGATTAATTGGTAATGAAGATTGCGGACAAATGAGTGCTTGGTATGTACTCAGTGCTATGGGCTTTTATCCAGTATGTCCGGGCTCTATGTATTATGAATTAGGCTCGCCCATTTTTCCAACCTGCAACATTCATTTAGAAAACGGAAAAACCATTAATCTATTTACAAAAAATTATAGCGATCAAAATTATTATGTTTCTAAAGTATTAGTAAACGACAAGCCATTATCCGAATCTACCATAAGTTACCTTGAATTAGCCAATAAAACAGGCATGATGAACGGTATTAAGGTAAGCTTTGATATGAGTGCAACTGCTAAAGACAAAACGCCTGATGTTATTAAAAAAAGAGCAGGATACGAAACTCCTCCTGATTTTGTAATTTCTCCAATCATTCAGGCTACCTCTCTTTTTTTTAAAGATAAACTTAGTATAGAACTAAAAAATGTTTCTCAACATTGTAAACTCTATTATACAACTGATGGATCAACACCATCCATAACATCCACAACGTATTCAGGAGCAATTAACATCACTGAAGTCACAACGATTAAAGCCATTTCCATTAATGATAAGGGCGAACGAAGCTTTGTGACGTCAGGAAGTTTTTATAAAATGCCACATGCCGATTGGAAAATTACGTTAAAATCAGCTTACAATAAACAATATACGGCTGGCGGAGATGATGGTATTATTGATGGGATACACGGAACCATTAACTGGAGAACCGGCAGTTGGCAAGGTTATCAAGCCCAAGATTTTGAATGCATTATTGATTTTGGAAAAGAAAAACCAATTCAATCCATTACCTCAAGTTACCTTCAAGACTCTCGTTCTTGGATCATCTTTCCTAAACAAGTAAGTTATTTTACTTCGATAGACGGTATAACGTTTACGCCCTTTGGGATGATTGAAAATGGCATTTCTCCCAATGATTACTCTATCCAAACACGCCGTTTTAGTACTAATAACGCTGTTAGTAAAACAGCCCGTTTTATTAAAGTAATAGCAACTAATTTTGGCAAGCTTCCTGATTGGCATCAAGGAAAAGGTGGTGATGCGTTTATTTTTATTGATGAAATAGAAGTGAAATAAATCAATCAAAAGTAATTTTTATTCACGGTTCGAGCGGAGTTAAGACCTTAAGACTCATTATTATCAGGCATCTCGACTTCGCTCGATGTGCCCAAACCGAAGTGGGTTTAAAATTTTCTATTTGTTCGGTGGTAAAAGTAGCGAAAGTCCCCGACAAATCGGAGACTTCCTCTAAAAATTCATTGGTTTCTATAGTTCGACATACGTCTTCTTTGCGATTATAGGTAATACCCTTCGGAAAGAAGGTATTTTGTAGTTCCTGCCGTTGAGTATAATCGCCTTGTTGCCACATTTTACGAAGGTTTAAGGAGAGATTCAAAGTGTAGTTTATATAGTCATCCAACTTCGACATCTCAATTTTGTTTTTACTGATTTGTAGCTCAATTTCGTCCTTTTCCTTTTCAAACTTAGTTTTGTATTTTTGGTAAAGTTCGCCAGTTATTTCTTCAAGTATGAACCTTTCTTCTAAACGCTCTAAATGCTTGCTTAAACCGGCTATTTTAGCCTTTGCCGAGGCTTGATTCTCCTCGGTGGAGGCGTTCATTTGAGTAAATGTGTACTTTAATTGCTGGTGAATTAATTTATCGTAAATGACGTTAGTTTTATATCCCGCTATAAGGTTTTCAAATTTTGCATTTACTACATCAGCATTTCGGTTGCATTTACAATTTGGCGTGTTACACTTGTAATAAGGAGTATCACAACTATTAGCAATATAACCCCTCATTGGTTGATAACAGGCTTCGCATAATGCAAAGCGTTTTAAGGCTATTTCTTTTCGTTCTTTTCGTGTTTGAAGTCCAAGTTTCTTTTCTTTTAAAATGCCATTTACTTGTAAGAATATGTTTTTAGTAATCAGTTTTTCATGCTTACCTTCTAATACCTCTCCTTCCAATGCTTTATGCACCATAATACCACAGTAAAACGGATTGGTTAGAATTTCATTGATCCTACGTAGGTTAAAATTCGTTTTTAGATTTACCAAACGTTTTCTGATTTCTTCATTAGCTAAGCGTTCTTCTGCTTTCCAAATAAACATTTTTTTAATGATTTTACTTCGTTCATTTAAAATGATTTTCTTTTCTCCGTTTGTTCTCAGAATATCATAGCCTAAAGGAGGTTTTGTACACCATTCTCCTTTTAGCAAACGTTCTTTTACACCCGCCATACTTTTTTGTCTTCGCAGTTGATTATCAAACTCTCCAAAAAGGAACAGCATTTTCTGTTGCATAATTCCAGCAGGGTTTGTTGTATCAATTGGTTGTGTCACCGAAACAATCTCAGTTCCCAATTTTCTTAACTGACCACTTAACCAAATGGAATTTTCACTTCTCGAAAAACGCTCCAAGCTATAAACAAGTATTTTTGATATTTTGTGTTTAGTTGTTTTAATGAATTTAATCATTCGCTGAAATTCTTTTCGTTCATCTGTTGCCGCACTTTCATAAGTGCCTCCAAATCGCTCACGAACAATGAGTTTATGTCTTTTAGCGTATTCTTCATTGCCCTTAAGTTGGGTTTCTAAGGATAACCCATCCATTTGTTTGGCTCCTGATACACGGGTATAAATAACACAGTCGTTATTTTCAAAACGGATATTTTTTTTACCCTTTGAAAAACTTTTAAATAATTGATTATCGTCTGCCATATTTTTATTTGCTTTTAAATTCTGTTATTCTTTTTTTTGATTAAGCAGCTTCTTTTAATTCTTCAAAGGCATTAAGTTCAATAATAGTACCATTATTATCTTTTATTACTTTTTGATTCTGTTCTTCTGAATATAATTCATAAGCAACCTTACAAAATAGCTGTATGTTACTAATTATCGCCATCAATTTTTCATCACTGATTGCTTTATTGTTTTCATCGATTCCTAAAAGTTGCTTTGCCATTTCAAGCGTTAGTTCATTTTTATTTTCTGTTTGACAGCTTTCTTCTTTTTCACTTATTTCGTTTTCTTTCATTTTGGTTCAAGTCTAAGTTAAACAATTTGTTTCACACGTCAAAGTCTTGCTAAATCTTTGCTGTGTTGGGCTTTGTGTGGGCTAATGGCT
>JAYVDU010000027.1:0-7140 GCA_043749245.1 Bacteroidota bacterium
ACTACGTTCCGTTTGAGGTTTTTGTTTTTCCTCATCTAGCAAGCGTTGAGAAAGAAATTCGATGTCTTCTTTGTTTTTTTCTAAAGCATAGTTAATTACGTACTTCAACATTTCCTCTGCTAAAGCCATATTATCTGCTAAATCATAAAAAGCCATTTCGGGCTCTATCATCCAAAATTCCGCTAAGTGACGAGCGGTGTTTGAATTTTCGGCTCTAAATGTTGGCCCAAAGGTATACACATCGCTAAACGCCATTGCGCCTAACTCGCCTTCTAATTGCCCTGAAACAGTAAGGTTTGTGGCCTTACCAAAAAAATCTTGTTTGTAATCAACATCGCCTGTTTCAGTAAGTGGTGGATTTTTAATATCGAAGTTTGTCACATGAAACATTTCTCCTGCGCCTTCTGCATCACTGGCAGTGATGATAGGAGTGTGCAAATACACAAAACCTTTTTGATTGAAAAAAGAATGGATAGCATAAGCCAAGGTGTGACGAACTCTAAAGATTGCCCCGAAGGTATTTGTACGAAAACGTAAATGAGCAATCTCTCTCAAATACTCTAATGAGTGTGCTTTTGGCTGTAAGGGATACGAATTTGGCTTAGTAACATCTGCTTCCGAATCGCCATAAATAATAATATCATTAACGATAATTTCTACACTTTGTCCTTTGCCTTGCGAGGCCACCAATTTACCAGTAACACCAATACAAGCGCCAGGCGTGATGCGTTTTAAAATAGTTTCGTCGGTTGTTTCAAAATTTACAACCGCTTGTATATTATTAATAGACGAACCATCATTAATGGCTATAAATGAATTGTTACGAAAGGTGCGTACCCACCCTTTGACGTTAATCGTTTGATCAATTAATTCTCCTTTTAATAATTCTTTAATTTTAACACGCGCCATAGTTGATTTATTTTTTGAAGATGTGAAGATATAAAAAAGTTGGTAGAATTTTAGATTAGATTTTTTCTTTAAATTAGTTTTTAGATACTTTTAATAGATCTGATCTATCGGATTGAGTTAAATAAACTAAACGCATACGTTGGTAATGGTGCGGCTGGTTTTGGCGAAAAGGAGCGATATACAGATTTTTTTGGTGGTGTTGCGAGGTCTTTTTGAGCGAAGAAAAAATGAATATGGCTTTTCGCCTTGACTTTTGTATCTTTTGGTCAAGCAAAAGATAAGAAAAAAACCACAGTTATTGTTGAAGCGATTCTAATTTCTAAGACGTATACACCTGAAAATGGATTCTATTTACCCATCAATCGAGCAACATACTTGCCAACGATGTCAAACTCTAGGTTAACTTTATCGTTTAAGCGTAATGTTTTAAATACAGTGTTGTTAAAGGTGTAAGGAATAATGCAAACAGAAAACTCGTTGTTGTGAGAATTAACAACCGTTAAGCTTGTACCATTAATAGTGATGCTACCTTTTTCAACAGTAATATTGTTTGATTGCGTATTGTATGAAATAGTGTAAGTCCAGCTGCCTTTATTATCCGTTATCGAAACAACAGTTCCAACCTCATCCACATGGCCTTGCACAATGTGCCCGTCAAATCTGCCATTAGCAGTCATACAACGCTCTAAATTTACGATGTCGCCAATAATCAAAAAACCTAAATTTGTTTTTTGTAAGGTCTCTTCAATAGCGGTTACTGTGTATTCATTACCATTAATAGCAACTACGGTTAAGCATACGCCGCTGTGCGCCACGCTTTGATCAATTTTTAATTCTTGCGTAATACTACTATTAAATGTGAAATGCACATTTGTATTTTCTTTTTCAACGCGTTTAAGCGTTGCTAAGGTTTCTATTATTCCTGTAAACATTTTTTTAGTTTATTTATATATTTTTGACCCTTTATACTCACCCTTTTCCGAATAGAAGTCCAACTTGCCTTTCAATTCATCATTTTCAAAAGCACCAACATTGTATTTATTTCCATTATTAAAGTATGAAGTATATACACCGTTTTTAAGACCCTTTACGTAAATTTGCTCTGTTTTTTTATTGCCGGTATAATAATATTCTACAAATAACCCGTTCAATAATCCATTTTTATACTTTGCTATTGATTTTGTTTTTCCATTGTCATACCAGGTATTTTCCGATATTAAAGTATCGTGAATATATATTTCACTTGATTTTTTAACACCATTTTCATAGTAACTTCCAAATTCCCCTTCTTTCAACAAATTTTTATAATGCGTTTTAGTTAACAGTTTACTACTATCATTGTAATAATAACGGTGTTCTATAAAATCACTACCTTTCAGTTTCCCATCTATGATAATATTTCCGCGTTCATCATATTTAGTACTTGATATTTTAATATTGTTGTGATAGAATTCACTATTTATTTTTCCTCCCGTTTCATAATATTCATTTACAGTAATATCATTACCGATAGCGCTTTTATGTAATGTTTCTTTTGTTTTTCCAGAATGATAATAACTTATATAGTCTCCGATAAGCGTATCTCTTTTAAACATAGCGGATTCTTTAGATCTACCATCTGAATAATATGATGCGTATGCCCCTTCTTTATAGCCATTTTTAAAATTGGTGATGTAAATTAAATTGTATGTAAAGGGATGAAAAACACTTATTGAACCATTCCCATTTTTTAAATTTCCAGCATTTAACGGTTTGCCGTATTTGTCGTATGAACCAATAAGGGTATATGCTTTGCCAAATTTATAATCTACAGCATATTGCATTTTTCCGTTTGGAAAAAAGAACTTACATAAACCGTGATAGGTTCCAGATGAGTGTTGCCAACATTCTGAAAAAGTTTGGCCTGTTAAAAAATAAGATCTAACTAAATAAAAACTATCTGTTTCTATTCCTTTTCTTTCAAGAATTGTGATTGTATCTAATGAAATGGGTTTTTCATTAAATGCTAATTCTAAAGAATCTTTGATTTGATTTGATTTAATTTTCTCTTTAGCAATGGAGCTTAGTATTTGGTCACAACTACTAAAAAATAAGCAGGAAGATATTATAAAAAATAATTTATAAGGCATAAACAAATATATAAGGTATATGTCGAGTTTCAAATAATAACTCGTTACTTCACAAATTTACTTTTAGGAACAATTGCACACGTAAACCTCGACACACAAGTCAATTCGTTTGCTCCATTGTAAATTTTTATATCCCATACATGATTTTTCCCGCTAATATTTAACGGCGTACAAGTTCCTTTTACAGAGCCTTCTAACACTGCTTTAATATGATTGGCATTAATTTCTACGCCCACGCCAATAAACAATTCACTATTTACAACCAGTAAAGATGCTACACTGCCGAGAGTTTCAGCTAATGCCACATTAGCGCCGCCATGCAATAAACCAAAGGGTTGTTTGGTGCGTTCATCCACAGGCATTGTTGCAGTTATGGAGTTGACCGTGTATTCTGTAAATGTTATTCCTAAATTCTGACCAAGGGTATTATTTCCCATTGAATTTATGTCTGTTAAATTAGGCTCTTGATGCCATATAGAATCAATCATGTTTGATTAAGTTATTTCTGGCAAAGATAGCGAGTTTAAAGAAGGTTTAAACTACATTAATATTTTAAATTTGTGAATATTGTCTTTATACGAGTACGAAATTTGCCAATTATAAAAATCCACTATTTTTTTAATTAACGATAAACCTACTCCCAACGAGCCAGAGGTGGATGTTTTATTAAAGCGTTCAAATAAATATTCTCTGTTTATTTTATCAACCGTACTTAGGTTTTCAATTGTAAAGGTATTATCATCTATCGTAATTTTTATTATACCGTTTGTTTCAGGATTATATTTAATGGCATTGATCAATAAATTATTTAATAAAATGGTGAGCAAATATTGATTAACCTCTATGTTTATGTTTTTGTTATATTCCTTAGTAATTATAATTTGTTTGGCTTCAATAAAATCTTCTAATACCTCAAGCTTTTCGTCAATGGCATTATTTAGATTCACTTCATTCGTTTCAATAAACTGTTTGTTTTCAATACGAGATAATAAAATCAAGGCTTGATTAAGCTTATATAAGCGCTGTGTAGCTTGATAGGTTTGCTGCAACAACTCGTTTTGTTTTTTTGTATAATTTGTTTCTTGCATAAGAAGCTCTATTTTACTACTAATAATAGAAAGTGGCGTTTGAGATTCATGAGAAACATTTTCAGTAAACTCTTTCAGGTGTAAATAATCTGACTTTATCTGTTGAGTTAAATCTTTAATGGTGTCATTCAATAAATTAAATTCATCGATGTCTGTTTCTTTAAAAAGCAATGTTTCATTCTTTTTGATATTCCATGTTTTTATTTTTGAAAGCGTGTCGTAAAATGGTGCGAAAATAGAAGCTGATACGTATCTATTAATCAAAAATAAAATAAAAATAATCACCAATAAAAAAATAATAACAACGCCAATGATATATTCACCTAATTCTTTTCCTTCCGCTATAGAGTTCGAAACACTTACCTCAAACACTTTATCATTTACTGGAACCTGAAAACTTAACTCTCTATTAGTCACTGATGTATTGTATTCGCCAATATCTTCAGCGTTATTTTGAATATATTCTACAACCTTGTTTTCAAATTGCGTTTGCTTATATACTTCTTTAACATAAATTTTTTGTCCTATGTTACTCAAAAATTCCTTGGGTGGAATTCCGTTTATTAAGCCTTCTACAATCTTTGCTTTAGCGGATAATAATTGTTTATCAATTTCGCTATCGAGTTTTACTAAAATAACTTTATACACCACAAACATACCGATTGCAAAAAGCAATACCGTTGTAAAAGAGGTATAGGTGTTTGTTTTAGTAAGTAATTTCATGCATGTTTTTTATAAATAGTATTAGTGTTTGAAAGAAACAGGATTTTTTTCTGACACTAATTAATCTTTAAATTTATAACCCATACCATATACAACCTTGATATAGTCTTTTATACCAACTTCATTTAATTTTTTCTTCAAGTTTTTTATTTGACTATACACAAAATCAAACGAGGTAGCCATTTCGGCTTTATCTCCCCAAATAGCATCTGCTAAGGCTTCTTTAGTAATTAAGTGTGTGGGGTTACTCGCTAAGTATACTAAAATATCATATTCTTTTTTTGTTAATTGAAGAGCGGTTGCATTCGCTGTTACTTTTTTCTCGGTAGTATCAATTTCCAAACCATCAAAGGTAAGTGTGTTTTTGCCTCCGAAATTTCTTCGACGTAAAATCGAATAAATGCGCGCACTTAATTCAGAAAGATGAAAAGGTTTTGTTAAATAGTCATCTGCACCAATTTTTAACCCTTCTAGTTTATCTTCTAACGCATTTTTAGCAGTTACAATAATAACGCCCATTTCTGGCTTATGCTTTTTAATATACTCAACAATTTCAATGCCCGACCCGTCAGGCAGCCCCATATCAACCAATGCGCAACTATACACTATATCATTCAGTTTTTGTAAACCGCTCTTCACGGTGGTTGCAAAGTCGCACTTGTAGCCATTTTCTGATAAATAATCTACCACGTCTTCGCGTAATGACTTTTCGTCTTCAATAATTAAAATTCTCATGGTGTTTATGTTTAGTTAAATATAACTTATTTGTGATTAAAAATGAATTGTAATTTGATGATATTTATTAATGAATATATACGTAATTTTAAAATGATAATAATCAATGATTTTTTTTATAATCGACAACCCTAGGCCAAGTGATTCGTTGGTGTTTTTACTATAAAATCGAGTAAAGTATTGCTCGATTGGAACTATTGGCTCATCTCCTGTATTAGAAATAGTAATAGTATTTGACTCGGTTATTATTGAAATATTACCGTTTTCGAAATTATGCTTAATAGCGTTTTTAAAAATATTATCCAGTAATGTTTCGGCAAGCGAAATGTCCATATTAACAACAATATCGCTATTATAACTTTCAGAAATTGTTATGTTTTTATCCTCAATAAAATCAGAAAAATAACTTAATCTTTCTTTTATTAACGTGTTAATTTTAATGGACTTATTAGAGGTGTATTGTTTATTGTCTAATTTACTTAACATCGACAAGCCTTTATTTAAATTAAACAATTTATTAAGTGCTTTATTAGCATCACCTAATAATTGAGATTGAGCTTCGGTTAAATGTTTGTCTTGCATGCACTGCTCAATTTTACTGCTAATAACAGCGATAGGCGTTTGTATTTCGTGCGCCATGTTTTCAGTAAAGTCTTTCATAAGTATATAATCAGCAATGGTTTTTTTAGACATATTGCTAATGATTATTCCAAGTTTTTGAAACTCTAAAGTACTCGTATTTGGAGCATTTATTTTTTGTAATTTTTGTATAGAAAAATCACCCATATCTTTAATTAGTTTAAATACTGGCGAAAACAGTTTATTGTAAACAAACACGTTAATACTCATTAAAACCAATGCCATAATACTACCCGATAATATAAGGATGACCTCAATGCTTTTTCCAAAACCTTCATCTTCATCCGTTGTTTTTAAAATGGAGATGCGATAGTTTTTTGTTTGTTGTTGAGCATCAAAAATTATTATTTTAGATTTAAACACTTGATCTTCATCTTTGTTGTTTTCAAGTTCTTCAACAATAGTTGTGTCCTTAAAAATAGGGCTAATAAGATTAAGGGACTCAATTTCTAACACATTAATTTCATCACCAATATTGTTTTTTAATAGTTGTATATCAACACCCTTTTCTAGTTTTTTTAGTAATACGTCGCGCTCTTTTAACAAATGCTCAATTGCCTCTTGATCAAGTTTTTTTTCTAAAAACGCATATAAAGACCATTCTCCTATAAATAATATAGAAATAGAAATAATTGTATTTATAAGTATAGTTTTGTAAACTAATTTCATTTCAAAAAGGTTTAATCTTCAAATTTATAACCAAACCCATATATTGATTTGATATAATCTTTGCATCCCGCTACAACTAACTTTTTGCGTAAATTTTTAATATGCGTATAAATAATTTCGTTCGAAACATCCATATCAGAATTACCCTGCCAAATATTATATCCCATAGCCTCTTTAGTTATAACTTTTCCAGTATTTGAAATAAAATATAACAACAACTTAAATTCCTTAGCGGTTAATACCAAGCC